>JBIQHO010000516.1:0-1749 GCA_044508545.1 Bradyrhizobiaceae bacterium
GACCCGGCAATCGACTTTGAAATTGAAGTCGAAGCATTGGAAAATGAGTGGCTGAACACCAAGGCGGGCTTCATGAACGGAACACCAACTCGGTCAGAAATTGAGGCTCGCGTCGAACGAGCGATGCAGTTTCGAGTTGGCGGTGACGAAGGAGCGGTCAGCGCCAAGAACAGGCTACGCAAACTCGAAGAGGACATCCGCGCCGCCTCACCTACCGATGCGGATGCTGCGGTGAGTGGCGGTGTTACTGCTATTGCCGCTGAACGTCGCCGGCAGGTCGAGCAGGAAGGCTGGACGCCGGAGCACGACGACGAGCATGAAGTCGGAGAGATGGCTTCCGCTGCCGCTTGCTACGCAAGTCTGTCCGCGCACTACCCGTATCACGCAACTCGTCTCGCGCCGCGAGCGTGGCCGTGGGCCGATGAGTGGTGGAAGCCATCCGACCCGCGCCGCGATCTGGTGAAGGCTGGCGCGCTGATCGCCGCTGAAATCGACAGGCTTGATCGTCTCACCGCAGCCAAGGCCGGGGAGGATGGTCGTCATGGTTGAGCGGTTCGATACAACGCGGGCAGTGATCCCGTCCGATAACGGCGATTTTGTCCTTTACTCCGATTACGCCGACCTCCAGCGCCAGCTTGCCGAAGTGAAGGCGGAACTAACGGCGGCCATGAAGGCGGCTGACGAATATGCGCCCCGCGCGCTTTCCGCCGAAGCCGAACGCGACCGCCTCGCTGCGGAGAACGAGGCGCTGCGGGAGGCGCTTACGCCGAGCGGGGCAACAAAGGCCGCCTATTGGGGCGAATTCTATATGGGCGTCACACTTCACGCTAGGGGCCAGGAAGACTGCCGGCGCATCCAAATACCATGGACTTCCATCAAGGAAATCATGGCAGCGATCACTGCCCGCGCCGCCCTCGATACAGCCAAGGGAGCGGAGAAATGAGCGCGAACGCCCACACTGCCGGCCCGTGGAGAATGCCAGAAAGCCCTTACGAAAACGGTGTATATGGCGTTGATTCCGTTGATGGCTCAAAGCAACTCGTCGCAGAAGTCTACGGATATTCACATGACCAGAAAATGGCCAACTGTCGGCGCATAGTCGCCGGGAATGCCGCCATAGATGTTTGCGAGGATATCTGGTGCACGTTTTCGGACACCGATGATCCCGTCTTGATGCGCATTGCTGTGGCGGCAAGATCAGTCATCCGCACCCTCACCGATGGAGGCCACGATGCGTGATCTGGACGGGCTCATAGAGAAGATCGAGGGGTTGGACGGGCCGGATAGGGACGTGGACGCAGAGATTTGCATAGCGCTCCAGTACGGCGGGGAAAATAGCGAAGGCGCGTCCAATGTCCGCACTGATCCCGATTGGGAAGGTGATCTCATTTTTGAAATCGAAGGAGACACCCAACCGGAGTGCTGCAATCCCATCCCGGCGCTAACATCATCGCTCGATGCAGCCATTGCACTGGTAGAACGGGTGCTGCCGGAGCAGTGGTGGAATATCTTGAGGGAAGCAATAGAACTCCTAGGCTGGATGAGCGCCTACAACAAATCACTCGATATTAAGCCGGTAGATTTGTCTCGCTTCGTCATCGTTGCCCTTCTCCGCGCCCTCCAGTCGCAGGAGAAGAAGTGATGGGGAAGGTGATACCGTGCAAGTTTTGCGAAGGTCGCGGCTATACCGGCCCGGTTCACGTCTATCGCGGGGACGGGCGCGGCGAGTGGATTGATCGCATCGAATGC
>JBIQHO010000517.1:0-1742 GCA_044508545.1 Bradyrhizobiaceae bacterium
GCCGATGACAACGACGGCAAAGCTGAGAATGATGGTATTTACCCCCATGTGAGGCGTAATGGCCGTGGTCGGGGCCGAGAATGCTCCGGCGAGCGCGGCGAGAAACACGCCAACCGTGAAGGTCGCGGTGTAGACCAGCGCGACATTAACTCCCATCGCACGGCTGACATCCCGGTCCTGGATGACCGCCAGCACGATCTTTCCGATGTTGGTCCGATTGAGCCCAAGCCACAACAGACTTCCGGTGAGCACCGCCAGGCCGACGATCAGAAAGTCATAGCCGACATAGTGAAGCGGACCCACATCGAGATTTCCGAACAAGCTGTATGGCTCCGCGGCGTAGTAGGAGAACACGCCCCAAATCACGCGGATGAGATCTTCGAGAATAAGGAACAGGGCGTAGGTTACGAGAAGCAGGACAATTTCATCGCGTCCGTAAAAGAACCGCAACAGGCCGCGCTCGATGACCGGGCCAACCACGATCGCGACGGCGACGGCACCCAGCAGCATCGCGACCAGGCTCAGCATCGGCGGCAGATTGGTGCTGAAATAGGCGGAGACGACCGTTGCCGAGACATAGGCGCCGATCGCGAACAGCGCGCCGTGGGCCACGTTGAGGATCCCCATGACGCCGAACACCAGCGTCAGACCAACCGCAACAAGAAACAGCCAGGCCCCAAACAGTATTCCATCCACCAGGATCGATGCAAAAATGTCCATATTCATTCGCTCTTGCTGCGGACGCGCGGCCTGTCGAGATATTCAGCGGCTACCGGTGACGCCGGGAGCAGGGTTCGAGAGCAGAGGTTGACAGCCCGGCGTCAAACCGGGCCATCATCGCCTCGCTTGCGATCAATCGCACTTCGCCCCGGGGAATCCAGCCTTGATCCATTCGGAGCTTTTGACTCCCGGCGGAGGATTCACGCACTCGGCCTTGAAGATGCGCAGATCGGTAATCTTGATCGCGCCTGCGGCATCATCCCACGAGGCAACGCCGACAGCGGCGTCCTGAATGGCCTGATGGCCATTGCCCAACGCCATACGAATGGTGCCGGTCGGCGCTTCAAAAGACAGGTTCTCAAGCGCGGCGACGATTTGATCGGTTGTCGGCTTAACTCCCTGATTCTGCGCCATCGCTTTTTCAGCGGCTGTCTTCAGCGCGAGGATGGGTTGAGAGATCCGGAACGGACCTTGAAGGGCGGGCTGATGAAGCTTCTTGAGATGCGCATCCTTCAGCCAGTCACTGAGTGCATTCTTCGGCGCAATCAGGCCCACCGCGCCACGCCCATCAGTGATCAGGCCGTTCGGAATCTTTTTCCCAAGACGCGGCAGAACGTGCTCGGCATTGGCGAACATGATCCTGGATGACGCGAACACATTACGCGGCGTCGCCTGCATCAGGAAGGCTTCGAGGTCGCCACCCCAGAAGCTGGAGTGAATCAACTCAGGCTTGCGGCGCAGAAGCGTCGATATCTGCGCGCCGTACTGCCCGGAGCCGAACTCCGGAAACAGTTCCTCAACAGACTCTGCCTTCGGCATCAATTGTTTCATGGAGAGCTTGAAATCCGTCCAAGAATCCTGCCCCCAGGAATAATTCTGGTTGAAGCCCGCGAAGGTCTTCAGGTCCGGCATGGTCGATGCCGCATAGCGCGCCAGGGCGACGTTATCCATCGTGCTGTGAGCGCCGGCGCGGAAAACGTATTTGTAGCTTCCGTCCTCGAAGATGCGCGGCGTGCCACATC
>JBIQHO010000083.1:0-12018 GCA_044508545.1 Bradyrhizobiaceae bacterium
GGATTCAAGCCGGATGCCCGCGGCATCCGCCACAGCGACCGCCTCGGACAGCGCCACGGTAATCACCTGCCGTCGAAGGGGGATTTGGACAGTCTCGTGCATCGGGTCATCGGCAAGTGCCGTGGCCACCAGCAGGCACCCATAGCATTCCTTCGCCCAGAGATACCCTGCGATATTGCCGGTCACCTCAGCCGTCATGCAGGGTTGAAGGAGCGCCGCCAATGCCTCCAGACGCGGATTGTCAGATCCATCGACCATACCGAAGAAGTACCCACCGCTACCGCCAAATCGGATGTGACCGGGGCCGAGATAATCAGCGGACAGGTTGACGAGGGTGGCAGCGGTGCCCGTCGCTCCCAGACGGCTGGCAATGCGCTCACCATTCAGACCGTTCTGCAGGGAGATCACCAGTGACCCTGGCTGCAGGTGGGACTCGATCGTTTCGAGTACCTGATCCGTATGTTGCGATTTTACCGCCACCATGACAATGTCGAGTGGCGTATTCCATTCGCCGGGTGACACAGCCCGGTCGTGCCGGGAGCGGGCGGCGAACCGCCCTTGCTTTCCCACGTGTTCAGTCCGATGTGATGATGGTAGCCGCCGGCGGAAAGGAACGCGACCTGATCGCCGTCGCGTTGCGTCAATTCGAAGCCCAGCACACCGCAATAGAAGCCAAGCGCGCGTTCGAGGTCGGCGACCTTGAGATGGACGTGCCCGATCCGGGTGGCGGCGGCGACAGGAATCGACGCATCGGGCATGGCGCACCTCCGTAATTCAAGCCCTCACCGGGTTCGACCCGGTGCCCCCGTTATTTGTGAAAGCATCGGCGCAGGATCAAGGTGGTATGCGACATCGCTGCAATCGGCTCCTCGCGCGCCGCTTATCGCAGCGGCGGGGCGTACATGATGCCGCCGGCGTTCCAGAGCTGGTTGAGGCCGCGCGGAATCTTCAGCTTCGAGTCGGCGCCCACATTACGATCATAGACCTCGCCGTAGTTGCCGACGTGGCGGATGATGCGCGCGGCCCAGTCCTTGGTCAGCCCGAGATCCTCGCCGTATTCCCCTTCGGTGCCGACCAGACGCATCACGTCGGGCTTCTTGGACTTCATCGCCTCGTCGATGTTTTTCGAGGTGACGCCGAGTTCCTCGGCGTTGATCATCGCGTAGAGCGTCCATTTGACGATCATCATCCAGTCGTCGTCGCGCTGGCGAACAACCGGCGCCAGCGGCTCCTTCGAGATCACGTCGGGCAGGATGACGCTTTCGTTCGGCTTGCTCAGTCGCAGCCGAAAAGCATAGAGCTGGGCAACGTCGGAAGTCGCCACATCGCATTGGCCCTCGTCATAGGCCTTCAGCATGTCTTCCAGCTTTCCGAACTTGATCTCCTCGTATGTCAGGTTGTTGGCCTTGAAGTAGTCGGCGAGGTTGAGTCTCGTGGTCGTGCCGTCCTGCACGCAGATTTTCGTGTTGCCGAGGTCGAGCACCGAGTTGGCCTTGCGCGAGGCGCGCACCATGAAGCCCTCGCCGTCGTAATAGGCCACCGCCGGGAAATAGAGGTCGTAGTTGGTCTCGCGCGACATGCTCCACGTCGTGTTGCGCGCCAGGATGTCGACCTTTCGGCTCTGCAACTCCTTGAAACGCTCGTTGGAGTCGAGCGGGACGAACTTCACCTTCGTCGGATCGTCGAAGATCGCGGCGGCGACGGCACGGCAGAAATCGACGTCGAAGCCGGACCAGTTGCCCTTTTCATCCGAATTCGAGAAGCCGGGCAGCCCGGTGTTGACCCCGCACAGCACGGCGTCGCGCCGCAGCGTGCGTTTCAGCGTCTTGGTGTCGTAGCGTTCGTAGGTGATGGCGGCGGCTGCTACGGCGACGGCGACGGCGAGCCCTATCAAGAGACCGCTTCGGAATGTCCGCATGAATAGTCCTCTCGCAATTTCGGCAATTATCGATTTAGCGAATGACGTGCCGCGAAGTTCGCGGAGTTAAAGCTTGGGTTTCTGCCGCACGATCACGCGCGTGCCGACCGGGACGCGCTCATAGAGATCGGCGACATCGGCATTGACCAGACGGAAGCAGCCCGAGGAGATCGCCGTGCCGATCGTATCGGGACGGTTGGTGCCATGGATGCGGTACACCGTCGTGCCAAGATACATCGCGCGCGCGCCCAGCGGATTGCCGGGACCGCCCGCCATGAAGCGCGGCAGGTAGGGCTGACGCACGATCATTTCCGGTGGCGGGGTCCAGTCCGGCCATTCCGCCTTGCGCGTGATGTTGAGAATACCCTGCCACTGAAAACCTTCGCGCCCGACGCCGATGCCGTAACGGATCGCACGACCGTTGCCCTGAATGAGATAAAGATGGCGTTCCGCGGTCTGGATGATGATGGTGCCGGGCGGTTCGGTGGTCCGGTAGAGCACCACCTGCTTGCGGTATTCCGGGTCGAGCTGGAACGAATCGTCGGCGATCAGGCCGGGTTCGTCGCCGACATCGGGTCGCGGCTGCTGCGCAAAGCCATGGGTCGCCGAAAGCAGCAGGCAGGCCACAGCGGAAACCGCCAGGGTCAGGTCGCGGAACCCGGTCATCGTTCATCTCCTTGCTGGAATGGCGGCAGATGCCCGCCCCGCATCCCCCTCAATCGTGTGCAGCATAAAATATCAGCGGCGGCGTGATGGCAAGCGACCGCCGGCCTCACCGGAAATTCCAGGGCTTTCAGGAAACGACGCCGGGATAGGGAAGAGCGTCGCCGGATCGCGCCGCGCGGCAAACCCGGGCTTATCGCTTCATTGACGGCCCGCGGCGGCGACCGGCGTCCTCCGGCCGCCGGGGATCAGCCGGCCGTCCGAATGGGCCGCCGGGTCAGGCTGCGATCGTTGCGACGCCGGCGCCTTTGAGAAGCGCGGCGAGCTGTTTGCGGGCATAGAACATGCGGGTCTTCACGGTGCTCTGCGGAATACCGATGATCTCGCCGGCTTCCTCGACCGTTTTCTCATGATAGTAGACGAGGTTGATGATCTCGCGATGGGCCGGCGACAGCTTGGCGATGCAGGCGCGCAGAATAGCCCTGACATTGCTGCGATCGAGCGAGGTCTCCGGCGTATCGGCGCCATCGGCGATTTCGCGGACATTCTCCTGGTCGATATCCTCGTGGCAGCGCTGGCGCATCGCGGTCAGCGCCTTGAAGCGGGCGATCGAGAGCAGCCAGGTCGACACCCGCGAACGGCCTTCGAACTGGGCGGCGGTCCGCCAGACGTCCAGAAACACCTGGCTGACAATGTCTTCCGCCGCAATCGGGTCACGGAGGCTGCGCAGCACGAAGCGATAGACCCGCACATTGTGACGCAGATAGAGCGTATGCATTGCCGTGCGGTCGCCGTCGGCAATCTGCTCAAGCAGCATCTCGTCCGAGGCCGCCTGGGCAGCGATAATGCCCTGGCGGGCGGCTGCGTTAATTGCAATGACGTTTTGCATGACGGCTCCCCTTTATCGTTGGGCAGACTTTTAGTCAGCCGCGGTTTCAGGACGTCTGCACGACAAATGGAAAATGGTTTCGTGAGAAAGGAAATTGTTTCGTCCCCTCGCAGGCGACGAAATAATTGCCGGTAAAATCCCAGCACCTATTCCGCAAAGGCGGATATGGGTTTTGCGATCAGAATACGAGCAAGCCATTGAGCGAAAGCACATTCTTCACGCCAGCCGGTGTCTCTCCCCAGCTTGGTCCGAAAAACATGCTTCGCTCGCACTGCCATGGCCGCAAAACGCTCCGGTCATTTGCAACGTCATTAGACTTTAGCAGTAGAGACCGGCTTCGACGCGCGCCGAAGGGCCGGCTATCCGCCGCGGGCGGCCTCTACATTTTGTCGCTGCCGGAGGGCGAAAACAGGTAGCCACCTCCGCGGATGGTCCGGATCACCGTCGGTTTCGAGGGGTCGGGCTCGATCTTGCGCCGTATCCGCATGATGCGCAGATCGATCGCGCGGTCGAAAGCTTCGCTGTCGCGGGCGTTGGCCAGTTCCAGCAGCCGCTCTCGCGACAGAACCCGCTTGGGGTTGGCTGCGAAAACTTTCAGCAGACTGAATTCCGACGCGGTAAGCGGATGTTCGTTACCTTCGTCGTCACGCAGGGCCTGGGCGTCGAGATCGAGCCATTTGGTGCCGAAGCGGACGCTTTGCCCGGCCGCCGGCCTGGCGACGGTGGCGGCCGGCGGCGGCGCTGCCGCCTTCGGTGCGCTCCGCCGCAGAACCGAGCGGATGCGCGCCATCAGTTCGCGCAGTTCACAGGGTTTTGCCACGTAATCGTCGGCGCCGAGTTCGAGGCCGACCACGCGATCGATCGGGCTGGCTGTCGCGGTCAGCATGATCACCGGCACGTTGGTATGGCTCTTGAGGTCGCGAATGATCGAAAGGCCGTCTTCTTCCGGCATGTTCAGGTCGAGCACGACGAGATCGGGAGCGCCGGCGCCGATCGCCTCGCGCAGGCTCTTGCCGCCATCGCAGAGCGTGATGACGAAGCCGTGCATCCTGAGATAGTCGCCGACCATTTCGCGCGCGGGCGCCTCGTCATCGACGACAATGATGTGCGGGTTCCGGTTCATGTCAGGCCGTCGCAGGCAGGATGATGGTGAAGGTCGATCCCTGTCCGGGGCCGCTGCTGTCGGCGTTGATCCGGCCGTCATGCATCTCGACGATCCGCTTGACGATTGACAGGCCGAGGCCGGTCGAGCTCTCGCCGGCGGTGGGTTTTGCGGACAACCGCTGGAAGCGGCCGAACAGCCGCCCCAGATCTTCCGGCGACAGGCCGGCGCCCTCGTCGGTGACGCGGATGATGGTATGTTCCGCGTCGTGATCGACCAGCAGCGTGATCCTGCCGCCGACCGGGCTGTACTTGATGGCGTTGCTGACGAGATTGTCAATCGCCTCGCGCATGCGGTCCTGATCGCACATCGTGATGCGTCCGGCCGGCGCCGAGACGGTGATGGCCTGCTGTTTGCCCACCGCGGATGGCCGGTTGGCTTCGGCCACCTCGGCGACCAGCGCCGCGACATCGACCGGCTCGCGGCGGATGGTGATGTCGAAGGCGTCGGCCATGGCGTCGGAGATCAGATGATCGACCATCGTAATCAGACGCCTGGTCGCATCACGGATATGATCCACCTGCGAGGTGACGGTATCCCCGGACGAAGCCGTGCCGATCAGTTCGACAAGCATTTCGGTGCGGCCCAGGATGACGCCAAGGGGATTTTTCAGGTCGTGCGCGACGGTGCCGAGAATCTCGTTCTTGAATCCATTGGCCCGCTGCAGCCGCAGCCATTGCGCGGACAGCCTGCGATTGGCCTGCATCAACGCACGGGTGCGCTGCGCGACCCGGTCTTCGAGCTGGGCGTTGGCGTCCTGCAATTGCTGGTAGAGGATCACGTTGTCGAACGCGATCGACAGCCGACTGCCGAAGATTTCGACCAGCGAGCGGTCGGTATCCGACAGATCGCGCTCGGCCTGCAGCAGGATCACGACCTCGCGGCCGCTGCCGGTGCGAATATAAAGCACCGAACGGTGATCGACGAATTCGTGCTTGCGCCGCCTGAAGGCGGCTTCGACGGTCTGTTTGAGATCGGAATCGAGCGATGCCTGTCCCGCGGATCCGATGAGGCCGCTGTAACAGCCCGATCCCGCCAGCACTGAAAAATCATCGTTCACCGCGCCGCCGTCGCGCAGCACCAGAATCCCGGCGCAATCGACGTTCAACAGCGATGCGATCTGCGTCAAGACGCCTTCGGCGAGGCGCTGCATCGACTTGAAATCATAGAGCGTCGAGGCGGCGTCGATGATGATCTCGAGGCCGCGGCGGGTCTGCACCATGCGCTCGAGCTGCTGATAGCTGCGCAGCGCCGCGGTCAGCGAGGTGAACAGCTTGTCCGCGGTGAGTTCGGTTTTCGCCTTGTAATCGTTGATGTCGTAATCGACGATCACGCGCCGCTCCGGCGCCTGCCCCGGCTGTCCGGTGCGCAAGATGATGCGCACGGTTTCGTTCTTGAGCTCGTTGCGAATGAATTCGACGAGGTCGAGGCCGGCCTCGTCGGTCTCCATGATGACGTCAAGCAGCACCGCGGCGATGTCGGGGTGCGCGCGCATCAGCTCGCGCCCCTCGGCGGCGGAATAGGCCGAGAGAATCTCCAGGGTCTGTCCATTGAGGCTGTAGTCGCTCAGCGCAAAGCGGGTGCCCTCGTGCACGGCCCGGTCGTCGTCGATCACGGCGACCTTCCATTTGCGCACCGTCGAGGCTTCCGGACGGTCAGCGTCGGAATCGTCGATCAGGTGGAGGACGTCATCCTGGTCGGCCATTGCTTGGTCTCGCTGTCTGTTTCATCCTTGCCCGCGGCACCGCCCCTGGCTGTTCTCGGCATGATAATGTGAAAAGTCGTGCCTTGTCCCGGTCCTGACTTCACCATCATCCGGCCGCCGAGCTGCTGGGTGACGAGATTGTAGACGATATGAAGCCCAAGGCCGGTGCCGCCCTCGTTGCGGCGCGTGGTGAAGAAGGGATCGAACGCCTGCCGCTGGACGTCCGGCGTCATGCCGACGCCATTGTCGGCAAAAATGATCTCGATGTCATCACTGGCGCGCGCTTTCGCCGCGATGGAAATCGCGCCGGACCGTCCGTCCGGAAATGCGTGCTTGGCGGCGTTGAGGAAGAGATTGGTCAAAATCTGTCCATATGAGCCGGGATAGCTGTCGATCATCAGGCCCTCGGGGACGTCGACGTCGATGGTGATCGGAGACCGCTTGAGCACCGGGCGCAGGCTTGCGACGATCTGGTCGGTGGATTCGCTCAAACTGAACTGGCGGCGTTCGGCATGGGACCGGTCCACGGCGACCTGCTTGAAGGACTGGATCAATTCGCCCGCGCGGTGCAGGTTCGCCACCAGTTGCTGGGCGGCATCGCGGCAGGTCCGCACGAATTCCTCGAGCTGCGACCGCTTCAGCGGGCCCGCGGACCGCAGCTCGGCGTCGAACATCTCGGCGCGCCGCGCGAAACTTGACGCTACCGTCAGGCTGATACCGACCGGGTTGTTCACCTCGTGCGCGACGCCCGCGACCAGCCCGCCAAGCGCGGCGAGCCGCTCCGCGTCGATCAGGTTCTGCTGCGCCGCGCTCAATTCCAGCAGCGCGCTCTCGGCCCGTTCCTTCGACGCCCGCAACTCGTCCTCGGCGTCGCGCTTGGCGATGGCGTTCTTGCGGAATACCTCGACGGCGCGCGCCATGGCGCCGATCTCGTCCCGCGCGTCGGTGCCGGCGACCTTGCGATCGTAGTCGCCGGACTTGATTGCGCGCATCGACGACATGATCTGCCGCAAGGGCAGACGGATGCTGAGCGCGATCACGATGCCGGCGACAATGATGATTGCAAGAAAGGCGGCGGCGATCGACAGCATCTTGCGGGAAATGTCCGAAAGCGTATTGTCGAACGTCATCTGCGCGCTCTGCTCGCGCTCGCGCATCTTGACCGAGAGGCCGTCGATGGCGGCGATGGTCTGCGCCTGGCTGGCGTCGATGGAGTTGCGCAGCAGGTCGGTTCGCCTGGTGAGCAATTCGGAAAGCTCCCCGATGCCGTCGTGCAGCGCCGCCGTCCGGGTCTTGAGTTTCTTCAGCGCGTCGCGCTGGAGATCGTTATCGGAGAACTCGATCATCGCCGGAATGGTGCGCTCGATCGCATCGGTATTCCGGCGGACCTCATCCGCGCTGGTCGATGCCGGCGCCAGATAGTAGGCGTTCGCGGCCACCAGCATCGCGGTGAATGTCTCGCGGGACTTCTTGAGCGTCGGCCAGATCGCGGCCTCGCGGCGGTCGGTCGCGCCCTCGATGATCGAGTAGAGTCCCGCCATATCCTTGGCTGGCGCCAGGATCTGGCCCTCATAGGTCTTGGTAATGTTCGTCTGCAGCGCGCGCAGCTCTCCGAACCCGCTGAGGAAATGTTCGGTGGCGTGCTCCAGCTCATCGACCGAGCCCGACAGCATCGGGTCGGTCGAAGCGCGCGTGCTCAGGGTCCCGAGCACGGCCTCGCGCAACAGCAGAATTTCCGCGAACAGGTCGGGACTGGGCTGGTTGATGTAGCGATGGATCAGATTTTGCAGCCGGCCGGTCTCGCTTTCGAGAAGCGCCAGGATCTTGTCGGATTTCCGGACCTGGCGTACGTCGTCCCACGCCGATCCCAGGGTTTTGGCGCCGCTCCATATCAGCAGCGCCAGCACCAGCACCACCGCCGAATTCAGCGTCGCAATCGAGAGGATACGCCAACGAATCGGTATCGCGCGAACCAGCCCCACGAGGCCCGAGCGGCCCTGCGCCGCCAGACCTTCCTCCTCCTGCGGCTCGGCGCCTGTGCCGTTATGAGATTCGGCTGAGACCAAATTCAAATTATTGTACCTTGCGGACTCGTGCGATGGACTTGTGGTCTGCAATCCGTGCCATGCCTTCATAGCTCCGGCGGCGGCCGCTTGAAAGGACTGTCGGGCTGGGATTTCTGCGCCCGCAAGCTTTGCCGGTCGATCAGGCTTCGCCGATCGATACGCGCGGGCCTGCCCCAGACCCCCCAGACGAAGCGGCGCGAAGACACCGGCACTTGTACTCTATGATGGAGTCATCCGGGCGGGAAAAAGGTTCAAGGCCATGGAGACTCGGCACGGCCATTCGAAGGCGGTCGCGCCACGCGCTCGTGAATTTGCAGCGGCCGCGAGTTGGTCTTAATCAGACCATAGGCAGCGGCTCCGTCCGCACTGCCGCAGGCGGAGGACAGGCACGATGCGGACACCGGCATGGAAACTGGCGCTGCTGTTCTGCGTGCTGCTAGTCGTGGCCGCGGTGCCGGCTCCGGCGCGGGCCGTCACCGAGATCGCGTGGTGGCATGCGATGTCCGGCGAGCTTGGCCGGCAGATCGAACGGCTCGCCAGTGACTTCAATAAGTCTCAATCCGAGTACCGGATCGTACCGGCATATAAGGGCAACTACACGGAGACGGTAAACGCGGCGATCTTCGCGTTTCGTTCGCGGAGCCAGCCGGCGATCGTGCAGGTCAGCGAAATCGCCACCGCCACCATGATGGCGGCCCGGGGCGCGATCTATCCGGTCTTCGAACTGATGCGCGATGAGAAGGAGGCGTTTTCCCCGGCGGACTATTTTCCGGCCATCACCGGATACTATGCCGATGTCGCCGGCAACCTGCTGTCGTTTCCGTTCAATGTCTCGACCCCTATCCTCTACTACAACAAGGACCTCTTCCGCACCGTCGGTCTTGATCCCGAGAGGCCGCCGAAAACATGGCCGGAGGTCGGTGAGGCCGCGAAGAAGCTACGCGAAGGAGGCGTCGCTTGCGGCTTTACCACGTCGTGGCCGTCATGGGTCCATGTCGAGAGCTTCCTCGCCTTGCACAACCTGCCGATCGCCACGCGCGCCAACGGGTTCGGCGGCCTCGACGCCGTCCTCGTTTTCAACAATCCGCTGATGGTCCGTCACGTCGCCCAGCTCGCTGAATGGCAGAAGACCAAAATTTTCGACTACAGCGGCCGGAAGACCGATGCCGAGCCTCGTTTCCAGCATGGCGAGTGCGGCATCTTCATGGGCTCCTCGGCGACGCGCGCGGACATCATCGCCAACAGCAAATTCGCCGTCGGTTACGGCATGCTGCCGTATTGGCCGGACGTCGAGGGCGCGCCGCAGAACACCATCATTGGCGGCGCCACGTTGTGGGTGCTGCGCGATCGCCCGCGCGAGGAATACAAGGGCGTCGCGAAATTCTTCGCATTCCTGTCGAGGCCCGAGGTCCAGGCCGCCTGGCACCAGAACACCGGCTACCTGCCGATCACCCGCGCGGCGTTCGATCTCACCCGCGCGCAGGGCTTTTACGATCGCAATCCGGGATCGGCGATCGCGATCGAGCAGATGACAATGAAACCGCCGACCGAGAATTCAAGGGGATTGCGGCTTGGATCGTTCGTTCTGGTCCGCGCTGTCATCGAGGATGAACTGGAACAGGCATTCAGCGGTAAAAAGAGCGCGCAGGCGGCGATGGACGACGCGGTTCGGCGCGGCAACGATCTGCTGCGCCAGTTCGAGCGCACCAATCCGTGAAAGGGCGGTGTGCGTGTCCCGGATGCCGCGAGGTCTACTCCTTCTTCGACTCCTTCGACATCCGTTCGAGGCGGTCCTGCATCTCTTTCATCTGGCGGCGAAGATCCTCGATCTTGTCGCCGTCATCCGGTGCATCGGGCGTTTTCTCGGGTTCGGGAGCGGCGCCTCCGCCGCGCGGCGGCACGAACGGCTTGAACATCGCAAAGGTGCGCTCGAACAGTTCCATGTTGCGGCGGACATGCTCCTCGAGCGGCGCGAAAGGGGTGCCGCTGAAGGTGCTGGTCATCTGCTTGCGAAACTTCTCCTGCTCCTGGGTGAGCATGTCGATCGAGCGTTCGAGATATTTCGGCACCACCATCTGCATGCTGTCGCCATAGAAGCGGATCAGTTGCCGCAGGAACGTGGTCGGGAGCAGGTTCTGTCCGGCCTTGTTCTCCTGCTCGAAAATGATCTGCGCCAGCACCGAGCGGGTGATGTCGTCGCCGGTCTTGGCATCAAAGACGAGGAAGTCTTCGCCCTGCTTGACCATCGTCGCGAGATCTTCGAGCGTCACATAGGTGCTGGTTCCGGTATTATAGAGCCTCCGGTTCGCATATTTCTTGATGGTCGTTGGTGTTTCTGATTTCGCCATAGGTCCCACACGTCCATACAGAGGACAAGAAACCCCGCCGGCGTCCACGATGGGGTTAACAAGCGCATTGCAGCAAAGTAAGCACTTTCGGCCGCCTTCGGCTACCGTTTTATGAAGGACCAGTTAATTCCAACGCATAGAGACTGCTCAGGAATATGCCTGGGCGCGCCTTCCGGTCACGATGCAATTGACACACTCTCGTGAGGTTAACAGGGTAAACGCGTGCCACGGGTTGCCGGCGCGGCAACCATCGTCAAATATTCAACTACCCAGTCGCTCAAGCTCCAGGAGATGTCCATGTCAGACGATGTCGTCATCGTCAGCGCCGCCCGTACTCCGGTGGGAAGTTTCAACGGTGCGTTTGCCACCATGCCCGCCCATAATCTCGGCGCCATCGCAATCAAGGCCGCGCTGGAGCGGGCCGGGGTCGAACCGGCGCGCGTTTCCGAGGTCATCATGGGTCAGATTTTGACCGCCGCTCAGGGCCAGAACCCGGCGCGGCAGGCGTCGATCGCCGCCGGCATTCCGGTGGAAAGCCCCGCCTGGGGGGTCAACCAGCTCTGCGGCTCGGGGCTCCGCACGGTCGCGCTCGGCTATCAGGCCATCCTCAACGGCGACTCTGACGTCGTGGTCGCCGGCGGACAGGAATCCATGAGCATGGCGCCGCATGCGCAGTATTTGCGCGGCGGCGTGAAGATGGGTGGCGTTGAACTGATCGACACCATGATCAGGGACGGCCTGTGGGACGCGTTCAACGGCTACCACATGGGCACCACCGCCGAGAACGTCGCCCGCCAATACCAGATCACGCGCCAGCAGCAGGACGAATTCGCCGCCGGCTCCCAGAACAAGGCGGAAGCGGCGCAGAAGGCGGGCCGGTTCAAGGACGAGATCGTGCCGGTCACCGTCAAGAGCCGCAAGGGCGACATCGTCGTCGACACCGACGAGTATCCCAAGGCCGGCGTGACGGCCGAGTCGATCGCCAAGCTGCGTCCCGCTTTCGACAAGGACGGCACGGTTACGGCCGCGAACGCATCCGGCATCAACGACGGCGCGGCTGCGGTGGTGCTGATGTCGGCCGGGCAGGCGGCGAAAGAGGGCAAGACCCCAATTGCCCGCATCGTTTCCTGGGCCCATGCCGGCGTCGACCCGAAGATCATGGGCACCGGCCCGATCCCGGCCTCGCGCGCCGCGCTGAAGAAGGCCGGCTGGAACATCGGCGACCTCGAGCTGATCGAGGCCAACGAGGCCTTCGCCGCCCAGGCCT
>JBIQHO010000084.1:0-11985 GCA_044508545.1 Bradyrhizobiaceae bacterium
GTCGGCGTGCCTTGCGGGATTGTCGCCGGCCAGGCCTGGGAGTGCGAGGACGAGATCGATCTGTCGCGCTATCATCGCTCGAAGACCGGCGCGCTGTTCGCGGCGGCGACGGTTTGCGGCGCGGTGGCGGCCGGCGTGGAGGATGCCGAGGCATGGCGCGCGCTCGGCGATAAGATCGGCGAAGCCTATCAGGTCGCCGACGACATCAGCGATGCCGCAAGCGACGAGGAGGAGGCGGGCAAGCCGGTCGGCAAGGATGCCGCGCTCGGACGTCCCAGCGCGGTGGTCCGCTATGGAATCGCCGGCGCCATCTCGCATCTGCACGAGCTGGTCGCCGAGGGCATCGGCGCGATGCCGCCCTGCGCCAATGCGCACGAGCTGAGACGCCTGATGGAGCAGGAAGCCAGGCGTCTGGTGCCGAAGCGGCTTGCGCGGTTCGCCGCCTAGAGCTTTTCCGCTTCTGACTGAATCAGAAGCGGAACGTCCATCTTTTGTTTCGACGCGTTTTTTCGCGCGAGCCGCGATCCGCCCACGGTCAGGCCCGAGGGCATGTTTCGCCCGAAAACGCTACAGCGGACGGCGAGGCCAGCCATGACCGCCGGCGACGGACTGCCCGGCGACGATATGCCGATTGTTCGCGGCATCAGTGAGCGTTGGCGGGGCTTGCGCGACACGCTGCTGTCCAGCAGGCGCTTCCAGCGCTGGGCCGCGGCGTTTCCCCTGACCAGGCCGGTGGCGCGCCGCCATGCCGTCGCGCTGTTCGATCTTTGCGCGGGCTTCGTCTATTCGCAGGTGCTGGCCGCCTGCGTGCAGCTCGACCTGTTTGCGCTGTTGCAGCACGGCCCGCAGCCGGCCGCGACATTGGCCGCGCGTTTTTCCATTCCCGTGCAGGCGATGACGGCGCTGCTCGAGGCGGCGGCATCATTGCGCCTGCTGGAGCGGCGCGGCGGACGCGGCTTCGGTCTCGGCCCGCTCGGCGCGGCGCTGCTCGGAAACCCCGGCATCGCCGCGATGGTCGCGCATCATGCGGTGCTTTATGCCGATCTCGCCGATCCCGTCGCGCTTTTATCCGGAACGAGCGGCGAGCGCCGGCTGTCGCGCTACTGGCCTTATGCCGCCGCGCCTTGCGCCGCCGCGCCTTCCACACTGGGGCTGACGCGCGCGGCGGTAGCGCCCTACACCGCGCTGATGGCGGCCTCGCAGCCGATGGTCGCGGAGATGGTGCTCGGCGCCTATTCCTTCGCGCGGCATCGCTGCCTGCTCGACGTCGGTGGCGGCGACGGCAGTTTCCTGATCGCGGCAGGACGTCAGGCTCCCCGCCTGGAGTTGAAGCTGTTCGATCTGCCTGACGTCACCGCGATCGCGCGTGAAAAATTCGCCGCCGCCTCGCTCGGCGACCGGGCGTCGGTCGCCGGCGGGAATTTTCTGACCGACGCCCTGCCGCGCGGGGCGGACGTGATCTCTTTGATTCGCGTCGTGCATGACCATGGCGACGAGGCGGTCCTGAACCTGTTCGCGCGGATCCGGCAAGCGCTTCCCGCAGGGGGCGCGCTGGTGATCGGCGAGCCGCTGGCGGGCGCGCCGGGCGTCGATTCGGTGGCGGCGTATTTCGAAATCTACCTCCAGGCGATGGGGAGCGGGCGTCCCCGCACCTTTGTCGCGATGCGGCAACTTCTTGATCTGGCAGGCTTTCGCAACGTTCGTCGGCGTCCGACCCGCATCCCCCTGATCGCGAGCGTCGTTGTCGCGCAGTCCTGACAGCCTAAGTGTTAATTTCAGTTGACATTAGGATTAGTAAGGGTAACCTGACACTCAGAACGTCAATCCTGGAAATGAGCCATGGATACGCTAGCCGTCGTATTTGAAAGGCCGAGGCAATTGTCGCTGCAACGGCTGGCCCTGGCCGACGTCTCCGACGGCGATCTCGCGGTCGATGTCGAATGGAGCGCTATCAGCACCGGTACCGAGCGCCTGCTGTTCGAGGGCCGGATGCCGGCTTTCCCCGGCATGGGTTATCCGCTGGTGCCGGGCTATGAGGCGGTCGGCCGGGTCCGGTCTTGCGATGCCGATTCAGGTTTCCGTAAAGGCGAGCGGGTGTTCGTGCCCGGCGCCGCCGGCTGCTTCGGCGAGGTGCGCAGCCTGTTCGGCGCGGCTGCGTCGCATCTCGTGGTGCCGGCGAAGCGCGCGGTCTCCTTCGATGAAGCGCTAGGCGAGCAGGGGACGCTGCTCGCGCTGGCCGCGACGGCCTACCACGCGTTGCGCGGTGACCCGAAGCCCGATTGCATCGTCGGACATGGCGTGCTCGGGCGACTCCTTGCGCGCCTGGCCATAGCGCTTGGCGCGGCGCCGCCGGTCGTATGGGAGCGCAATCCCGACCGCGCGTCTGGCGCGCTCGGCTACGACGTCATCGATCCCGCCGCCGATCCGCGGCGCGATTACCGCGTGATCTGCGATGTCAGCGGCGACGGCTCGCTGCTCGACAGCCTGATCGCTCGCCTCGCGCCGGGCGGCGAGGTCGTGCTCGCGGGATTTTACAGCGCGCCGCTCAGTTTCGCTTTCCCGCCGGCTTTCATGCGCGAAGCGCGCATCCGCATCGCCGCCGAATGGCGTCACGATGATCTGGTCGCGGTGCGCGACCTCATCGATTCCGGAAAACTCTCGCTGGACGGTTTGATCACCCATCGCGAAGCCGTCGTATCGGCGGCAAGCGCCTACCGGATGGCGTTCGATGATCCGGCCTGTCTGAAAATGATCCTCGACTGGAGTGCATCCGCATGAATGTCCATCCCACGCTCAGCGCCATGACCGACAATCTTCGCGCCGAGGCGGCGATCGAACCGGATGCGCCGGTCACCGCGCCGCCGACCAAGACGACGCAGATCATCGCGATCTACGGCAAGGGTGGCATTGGCAAGAGCTTCACGCTCGCCAACCTGTCCTACATGATGGCGCAGCTCGGCAAGAAGGTGCTGCTGATCGGCTGCGATCCCAAGAGCGACACCACCTCGCTGTTGTTCGGCGGCCGCGCCTGCCCGACCATTCTCGAAACCTCGTCGAAGAAAAAGCTCGCCGGCGACGAGGTCAGCATCGGCGACGTCTGCTTCAAACGCGACGGCGTGTTCGCGATGGAGCTTGGTGGTCCGGAGGTCGGCCGCGGCTGCGGCGGGCGCGGGATCATCCACGGCTTTGAACTGATCGAGAAGCTCGGCTTCCACGACTGGGGCTTCGACTACGTGCTGCTCGATTTCCTCGGCGATGTCGTGTGCGGCGGCTTCGGCCTGCCGATCGCGCGCGACATGTGCCAGAAGGTCATCATCGTCGGCTCCAACGATCTGCAATCGCTCTACGTCGCCAACAACGTCTGCTCGGCGGTCGAGTATTTCCGCAAGCTCGGCGGCAATGTCGGCGTCGCCGGAATCGTCGTCAACAAGGACGACGGCACCGGCGAGGCGGCCGCTTTCGCGCAAGCGGCGGGCATTCCCGTGCTCTCCTCCATACCGGCGGACGACGACATCCGCCGCAAGAGCGCCAGCTACCAGATCATCGGCAGGCCCGGCACGCCATGGGCGCCGCTGTTCGAGGAGCTTGCGGCGCGCGTCGCGGACGCGCCGCCGCAACAGCCCCGCACGCTGACGCATGACGGATTGCTGAGCCTGTTCAAGAGCTCCGATGTCGGACGCGATGTCGTGCTGGAAAAGGCGACGATCGAGGACATGTGCGGTCCGCAGGTCAAGGCCAAGCCTTCGCTCGAAGTGATTTACGACAACGTATGACGGACATGACGCCATGAGCGAAGCGCTTCGCCAGGACCCGACGACGAGTGAGAACGGCATTCAGGTCGCGGCTTCCGAGTCTGCGTCCGTCGGCTCCGCGTCGAACGGCGGCTTGAGCTGTCATGCCGGCAAGGACGAATTGAAGAAGGCTGCCGAAGCGGCGGGCAAGAGCGAGACCCTGGCGCGCTACGCCGCCGACTATCCGGTGGGTCCGCACGACCAGCCGCAAAGCATGTGTCCGGCGTTCGGCTCGCTGCGCGTGGGGCTGCGGATGCGCCGCACGGCGACGGTGCTGTCCGGCTCGGCCTGCTGCGTCTACGGCCTGACCTTCACCTCGCACTTCTATGGCGCGCGGCGCAGCGTCGGCTACGTGCCGTTCAACTCCGAGACGCTGGTGACGGGAAAGCTGTTCGAGGACATCCGCGACGCGGTGTTCAAGCTTGCCGATCCCGCGCAATACGATGCGGTCGTGGTCATCAATCTGTGCGTGCCGACCGCCTCCGGCGTGCCGCTGCAAATCCTGCCGAAGGACATCAACGGCGTCCGCGTCATCGGTATCGACGTGCCGGGCTTCGGTGTTCCCACGCATGCTGAAGCCAAGGACGTGCTGGCGGCGGCGATGCTGAACTACGCGCGGCGCGAGGCCGAGCAGGGGCCGGTGCAGGCGCCGCGCGCACCGCAATCCGGCAAGCCGACCCTGACCTTGCTCGGTGAGATGTTCCCGGCCGATCCGGTCGGCATCGGCATGCTGCTGG
Source organism: Bradyrhizobiaceae bacterium (assembly GCA_044508545.1). Lineage (GTDB taxonomy): Bacteria > Pseudomonadota > Alphaproteobacteria > Rhizobiales > Xanthobacteraceae > Nitrobacter. The sequence goes on from JBIQHO010000084.1 coordinate 4,529, forward strand.
CCCCGATGGATCTCGCCGCCGGTCCGGCCGTCCCGACGCGGGAATGGCGCGAACTCTACGGCGCGCTGGATTGCGCCGCGGTGGCCGCGATCCATCCGTTCTACAAGGCCTCGATCCGAGAATTCGAAGCTGCGGGCCGCGCCGTCATCGGCTCGGCGCCTGTTGGCCGCGACGGCACCGCCGCCTGGCTCGATGCGGTCGGATCCGCATGCGGAGTGGCGCGCAGCGCCATCGACGCGGCGAAGAATGCCGCGCTTCCCGCGATCACCGCCGCGCTCGCCGACAAGACGATCCGCGGCCGCATCACGCTGTCCGGCTACGAAGGCTCGGAGCTTCTGGTCGGTCGCCTCCTTGTCGAGAGCGGCGCGGACCTGCGTTACGTCGGCACCGCCTGTCCGCGCACGCCGTGGTCGGATGCCGACCGCGAGTGGCTCGAAGCCAAGGGCGTGCGCGTGCAGTATCGCGCCTCGCTCGAGCAGGATCTTGCCGCGATGGAGGAGTTCGCGCCGGATCTCGCCATCGGCACCACGCCGGTCGTGCAGAAGGCGAAGGCCAAGGCCACGCCTGCGCTCTACTTCACCAACCTGATTTCGGCCCGCCCGCTGTTCGGCGTCGCCGGCGCGGGCTCGCTCGCGCAGGTCGTCAATGCCGCGATCGCCGGCAAGGCGCGCTTCGACACCATGCGCGAGTTCTTCGAGGGTGTCGGCGAAGGCGACCAGGCCGGGATCTGGCAGGACACGCCGAAGCCGCGGCCCGACTTCCGCGAGAAATTCCGCAAGGCCGCGCTCGCGCAGGCCAAGAAGCGCAAGTCAGAGGAGATGATCTGATGCTTGTGCTCGATCACGATCGCGCGGGCGGCTACTGGGGGCGCGGTCTATGCGTTCACCGCGGTCAAGGGCTTGCAGGTGATCATCGACGGGCCGGTCGGCTGCGAGAACCTGCCGGTGACGTCGGTGCTGCATTACACCGACGGGCTGCCGCCGCACGAATTGCCGATCGTGGTCACCGGCCTCGCCGAGGACGAACTCGGCCAGAAAGGCACCGAGCAGGCGATGAAGCGCGCGCGCGCGGTGCTCGATCCCGATCTGCCCGCGGTGGTGGTGACCGGCTCGATCGCCGAGATGATCGGCGGCGGCGTGACGCCCGAAGGCTCCAACATCAAGCGATTCCTGCCGCGGACCATCGACGAGGATCAATGGCAGAGCGCCAACCGCGCGATGTCCTGGCTGTGGAGCGAATACGGCCTGCGCAAAATTCCCGAGCGCAAGCCGCGCACTGAGGGCACGAAGCCGCGCGTCAATATCATCGGCCCGATCTACGGCACCTTCAACATGCCGTCCGATCTCGCCGAGATCCGGCGGCTGGTCGAGGGCATCGGCGCGGAGATCAACATGGTCTTTCCGCTCGGCAGCCACCTCGCCGACATTCCGAAGCTCGTCAACGCGGACGCCAACATCTGCATGTATCGCGAGTTCGGGCGGTTGCTGTGCGAGACGCTGGAGCGGCCTTATCTGCAGGCGCCGATAGGCTTGCATTCCACGACCGCGTTCCTGCGCTCGCTCGGTGAGATTCTCGGGCTCGATCCGGAGCCCTTTATCGAGCGCGAGAAGCACACGACCATCAAGCCGCTGTGGGACCTCTGGCGTTCGGTCACGCAAGACTTCTTCGGGACCGCGAGCTTCGGCATCGTCGCCAACGAGACCTACGCGCGTGGCGTAAGGAATTTCCTCGAGGTCGAGATGGGGTTGCCCTGCATGTTCGCCTTCGCGCGCACGGCCGGGGCCAAGACCGACAACGAGACCATCCGCAAGGCGGTGCACGAGAAGACGCCACTGGTGCTGTTCGGCAGCTACAACGAGCGCATGTATGCGTCCGAGGTCGGGAGCCGTGCCATCTACGTCCCGGCATCCTTTCCCGGCGCGGTCATCCGCCGGCATACCGGTACGCCTTTCATGGGTTATGCGGGTGCGACCTATGTCGTGCAGGAAGTCTGCAACGCATTGTTCGATGTCCTGTTTCACATTCTTCCGCTGGCGACGAATCTCGACCAGGTCGAGTCGACTCCTTCTCGCGTCCATCGCGAACTTGAATGGGATGAAGAGGCCAAGCGGGCCCTCGATCGAATGGTCGACAGCCAGCCCGTGCTGGTGAGGATCTCGGCAGCCAAGCGCCTGCGTGACGCCGCCGAATGCAACGCCCGGCGCTCGGGCATGGACCGGGTGACGGCTGACCTGATCGCGAAAGCGGGCTCTCTGCTGGAGGGACAGGCCGCGTGAGCGTGCAGTCAACATTCAACCAGGCAAGGAGACGCAAATGTCGATGCATGACCTGTATGACGTGATCAGTCGCGATGCCTTACCGAGACCGAAGGCCAGGTTCGAATATGTTCTGATCTATTCGATATGTTTTGTCCTCTATCTGGCGCCGGTTGCCCTTCGCCATCTCGTGAGGACAGCGGACGGCGAGCGCCGCAACACCGTCTTCGGTGAAGTGAGCGAGCTTGCGGCGAATTGCGCAGCGATGCCGTTCGGAGGTCTTTGACGAAATTCGTGCGGCTCGCCGCACGGGTGGCCATTTCCGGCAACGGGATGGCATTTCGACGCCGCTCATACCGTGAGTGGCATTCGGCCGAAAGGCCAACACAGGAGGTACCGCACATGGTGGACGGACCAAGCAAGGGAGGCTCTCTGTCGGGGCTGACCGAATCGGAAGCCAAGGAGTTCCACAGCATCTTCATGACGAGCTTTGTGATCTTCACGGTGATTGCGATCATCGCGCACATTCTCGCCTGGATGTGGCGCCCCTGGCTGCCGGGCCCCGGTGGGTATAAGGACGCGATGGATGGAGTCGTCCATTACGCCAGTATCGTTAGCTCCTACCTGACCTAGAGAAGGAGAAAGCTATGTGGCGCATGTGGCTGTTATTCGATCCGCGCAGAACGCTGGTCGCATTGTTCACGTTCCTGTTCGCCTTGGCATTGGTGATTCACTTCATCCTGCTCAGCACGAACCGGTTCAACTGGCTGGGAGGGCCTCGTCCCGTAAAGACGTCGTCCATTTCCCACCAGGCGACCCCACTCAAGCCCGGCTAACAGGCTCGACAAGACGGGGATGCGGACGGGCCGGACGACAGATCCGTTTCGCCCGCTCCCCCATTCACAACAGGAAACTTCATCATCGACACCGGAGGAATGACCGATGGCCATGCTCAGCTTTGAACGCAAATATCGCGTCCGCGGCGGGACATTGATCGGCGGCGACCTGTTCGACTTCTGGGTAGGACCGTTCTATGTCGGCTTTTTCGGTGTGACGACGATCTTTTTCACCTTCGTCGGCGTGTCGCTCATTCTTTATGCCGCAGCGCTTGGGCCGACCTGGAATATCTGGCAAATCAGCATCAATCCACCCGATGCGAAATATGGATTGTCTTTCGCTCCGCTGGCGCAGGGCGGGTTCTGGCAACTGATCACGGTGTGCGCGCTGGGCGCCTTCGGCTCTTGGGCGCTGCGCGAGGTCGAGATCTGCAGGAAACTCGGGATCGGCTATCATGTGCCGGTTGCGTTCAGCTTCGCGATCCTGGCCTACTTCACGCTGGAGGTGATCCGTCCCGTTCTGATGGGCTCGTGGAGTCACGGCTTTCCCTACGGGATCATGTCGCATCTCGATTGGGTATCGACCACGGGCTACCAGTACGGCAACTTCCATTACAACCCCGTGCACATGATCGCGATCACTTTCTTCTTCACGACATGCTTCGCGCTTGCGCTGCATGGTTCGCTGATCCTGTCTTCGACCAATCCTGGACGCGGCGAAGACGTTAAATCGCCGGAGCATGAAAACACCATGTTCCGCGACCTCATCGGTTATTCGATCGGCACGCTCGGCATTCACCGGCTCGGCCTGTTCCTCGCGTTGTCGGCGGTTTTCTTCAGCGCCGTCTGCATCGTGATCAGCGGTCCGGCGTGGCTGCAGCCGGAAGGCGCGCTGTGGTCGGACTGGTGGGAGTGGTGGCGACATGTTCCGATCTGGTCTCCGCGGGGATGATGGGAGTTTGAGATGGCTCAATATCAAAACATATTCACGCAAGTTCAGGTTCGCGGTCCGATCTACCCCGGAATCCCGCTTCAGCCGGGGGTCTGGGACCGGACGGGCAAGGGCGGCTTCAACTATTGGTTCGGCAAGCTGGGAGACGCGCAGATCGGTCCCGTCTATCTCGGCTTTCTCGGCCTCGCCTCGCTGATGTGCGGGTTCGTTGCGATCGAGATCATCGGTCTCAACATGCTGGCATCCGTGAACTGGAGTCCGCTGGAGTTCATCCGGCAGTTTCCGTGGCTGGCGCTGGAGCCGCCGGACGCCAAATACGGCGTGCAGATTTTTCCTCCGCTGAAGGAAGGCGGCTGGTGGCTGATGGCCGGCTTCTTTCTCACGACCTCGATCCTGCTCTGGTGGCTCAGGACCTATCGCCGCGCGCGGGCGCTCGGTCTGGGCACCCACGTCGCCTGGGCGTTCGCTTCGGCCATCTGGCTCTATCTCGTGCTGGGTTTCATCCGGCCGCTATTGATGGGAAGCTGGAGCGAGGCTGTGCCATTCGGTATCTTCCCCCACCTCGACTGGACCAATAATTTCTCGATCAGTCACGGCAATCTTTTCTACAATCCGTTCCACATGCTCTCGATCGCGTTCCTCTACGGTTCGGCATTGCTCTTTGCGATGCATGGCGCGACGGTGCTCGCGATCAGCCGGTATGGCGGCGAGCGGGAGATCGAGCAGATCGTGGACCGCGGAACGGCATTCGAACGCGGCGCCCTGTTCTGGCGCTGGACCATGGGATTCAATGCAACGGCCGAATCCATTCATCGTTGGGCATGGTGGTTCGCGGTGCTTTGCCCCTTGACCGGCGGTATCGGCATTCTACTCTCGGGGACGGTGGTTGATAACTGGTTCGATTGGGGCGTGAAGCACGGCCTGGCGATGTCTCAATAAGAGCGGTTTGCTGCTTTGAGGTTGCATGCTGGAACGCACGAATAACGCCGGGCGCATGCCGCGCCCGGCGAGCCTGCTGGAAGCCTTGCGAAGCCGGACACGCGATCTGCATAGGCAGGCGGAGCGGTCCGGGATGATTGCGGACATTCTGCGAGGACAGGCCACGCGAGACGGTTATGCGTTGCTGCTGCGGAACCTCCTGCCTGTGTATCACGCCCTGGAAGAGCAATTGACCGGCGCCGGACGGTCACTGCCAATTGGGCCGCTCGTGCGCCCCGAACTGGCGCGCGCTGCCGCCATCCGGAACGACCTGGAATCTCTCGCGGTTGATATCTCTGCATCGCCCGTGCTTCCCGCCACGACCGAATACGTCGATGCGATCGTGCGGGCAGGCATGGGCGATGGCGGTCGGCTCATCGCGCATGCCTATGCGCGCTATCTCGGCGATCTCAGCGGCGGCCAGATCCTCAAGCGGCTGCTGGCGAGGTCGCTGGATTTGGGTCCCGCAGAACTGTCGTTCTACGACTTCTCGGTCATCGACGACGTCCAGGCCTTCAAGGCGGACTACCGGGCCGCGATTGATCGGGCAGGTGAGGCGAGCGAGGATTTCGATGCCATCGTCGAGGAAGGCGCGCGGGCTTTCGAGTTGAACATCGCGCTGTCTGTCGCGCTTGAGGCCGAAGCTGCGCGCGAGCGATAGGTTATGATGCTCTGGCGTCATGCGCGGACTGGTCCGTGCATCCGTCTTCTTGAAAGAAGATGGATCGCCGGGCAAGCCCGGCAATGACGCTAGAGCGCTTTCGAGCGAACCCGGTAGACACTTCGCTTGAAAACGCTCTAACCGTCGGCATTCGACGTATGCCAGATCAGGTGGGCGAGGATGTCAAGCGTTCGGTCGGTCGAGGTGCGGATGCCGTCGAGCATCTCCGGCATGCGGCTGGTCTCGGCGCCATGGGTGACCTCGAGCGCCGCCAACTGCGCATTTTCAACGACGAACGCCGCCAACTCTCGATAAAGGACGCTGTCCCCGGGACCAAGCCGCCGGCTGGGGCGACTTCTGCTGGTCATTTCTTCCTGGAAACGATTTCGGGCCGCCTCGGCCGCCTTGCGCTCGCTGAGATCGGAGAAGATCAGGACAAATCCGAGCGCGCGATTCTGCGGGCCTATGACGGGATCAGCGCGGATCATCAGCGGACACGGCTGCGTCCCCTTGGCGTCGATCTGCACCTCGCCGCGCCAGCTTCGTTTATGGCTGAGAAGATCCTCCAGATTGGCGCGGTACTCGGCCGGCGACGACAGATACTTGCCGAGGTCGCGCAGGTGCTGGAAGTGAGGATGCGCCGCATGAAGGTGCTGTTCGAAAGCCTCGTTCAGGAGGAGAATTCGGCCCTCGACGTCGGCGATGATGACCGGCTGTTCCGAACGCATGACCTGGCGACTGATCGTCTCGAGTTGGTCCTGCGCGATCACCATCCGCACCGATCGGAATTGCAGCGCGACATCGGCGACGATTTCCCCGATCATGCGCGCGGCCGAGATATCGGACGGCGACCACGGATCGGATTTTCCTTCGACCAGCTGATGCCACTGCGCGAATGATCGCCGCGGCGAGAGATCGGACGGATCGTCCCCGACGATGACGGGCTTGAGCGGATCGCCTCCCCACGTCACCGTCGTGATGCGCTCGGGCCGGAACCAGATCAGATATTCGCCCGGGCTCGCCGACAGGGGGGCTGCGATAAGTCCGCTGGCGATGGATCGAACGTCCATGAAAGACGGCTCGTCGAGGGTCAGGGACGCCGTGATAAAGTTATCAAGAAGCGCCCGGCCTGTCCGTTCCTTCCGTTTTTCATCCAGCCAGCGGCCGATCTCGCGGATGCGCTGGGTCGCCGGGACTTCGCCGGCCGTGACGACCCGCTCCTCGAACAGCATTGCCGCGCCCGATGCGCCCAGCGGCTGCAGCAGCGATTGCGCGTCGTCGAATAGCGCGGTGTGCCAATGGCCCTCGCGCGATACCGCTTCTATCAGCCGTTGCTCGATTCTGCGGACGGTGAATTCGGACTGACTCTGCGCGAAGCTTTCGAGCGCGGCGATGCGGATCGCGCAGGCTTCGGCCAGAGCCTCGCAGATGGCGCGGATGTCGTAGGGCGCGAAGCGCGGCTCGTAATGATGGCACGCCACCAATCCCCACAGCCGGTTGCTGACCATCAGGGAGCAAACCAGCGTGGCGCCGACGCCCATGTTTTGCAGGTATTTCTGGTGAATGGGGGACATGCTGCGCAGGCAGCTCAAGGACATGTCCAGGTCGCGGCCGTTGAGGGGAGACAGCCGTGGCTGCAGGGGCACTGGCGTGTAGTTGACATCGACGAGCAGGCGGACGCGGTTTCGCTCGTACAGTCGGCGGGCGATCTGCGGAATGTCCGATGCGGGGTACCAATTGCCGAGGAAAGCTTCCAGGTCCGGGCGGCGTCTTTC
>JBIQHO010000518.1:0-1721 GCA_044508545.1 Bradyrhizobiaceae bacterium
GTCGGCGAAACCGATGCGCGCACGCAGACCACCTCGCCGACGCTGGACGCGCTGTCGTTTCCGGCGATGGAGCTTTACGCCATGCCGGCGGCGACCGCGAGCCTGCTCGACGATTCCGCCGTCAACATCGACGAGTGGATCGCCTCCGAGGTCGAACTGACGTTCGCGACGCAGGAGGGCGCGGCCTTCGTCAACGGCGACGGCAGCAACAAGCCGAAGGGCTTTCTGCAATCCGACACCGTCGCCAACGGCTCGTGGGCGTGGGGCAAGCTGGGTTATGTCGCCAGCGGCGGGGCCAGCGGCTTCGCGGCCTCCCACCCCTCCGACGCGCTGGTGGACCTGATCTACGCGCTGAAGGCGGGCTATCGCCAGAACGGCGTCTTCGTCATGAACCGCAAGACCCAGGCCGCGATCCGCAAGTTCAAGGACGCCGGCGGCGGCTACCTGTGGCAGCCGCCGGCGCAGGCGGGCGGGCGTGCCTCGCTGATGACGTTCCCGCTGGTCGAGGCCGAGGACATGCCGGACATCGCGGCGAATTCGCTGTCGATCGCGTTCGGCGATTTCCTGCGCGGCTATCTCATCGTCGATCGCACCGGCGTGCGGGTGCTGCGCGATCCCTATTCCGCCAAACCCTACGTGCTGTTCTACACCACCAAGCGGGTCGGCGGCGGCGTGCAGGACTTCGACGCCATCAAGCTGATGAAGTTCGCCGAGAGCTGAGGGCGACCCGGCATGACCGGACTCCCTCTCCCCGTTCTGACGGGGAGAGGGTTGGGGTGGATAGGCAGAGTTGGGCGTTATACGCCAGCTGTCGGCACGTTCATGGAAGCTCTCGATCAGGCCCATGACCTCAAGGGGCTTACGGACGCGATCAAGACGGCCAATGATCCGCCGGCGACATTGGAGGAATTGCAGGCGCGCGCACAACTTCCCAGTGAGGCTGGTTACGAAGATCACCATATCGTAGGTCAGTTCACGCAAAACAGACAGCAATTTGGTGATGACATGATTGACAGTCCTGAGAATAAGGTGCGGATTCCAACCGTGAGGCATCGGGATATCAATGGATACTATTCAAAATCCAGCGACCGGTACGACGGCTTGTCGCCGAGAGACTATCTTTGTGGCAAGAGCTGGGATGAACAGACGCGTGTGGGGCTACAGATACTGCGCGACAACGGAGTCCTCAAATGATGACATCAATTCAACCGAACGATGCTCGCGTGAAGGATCTCGTTGCGAAATTCGTTGAGATCGGCATCGCGCAATATCGTGCGGCTTATGTCATCGACACTGCCAGATACAATCGCCTGTATAAAACAATGCAGCACATAAGGGCCGAACTTCGGAGTATGCCTGGCGACCAGCGCCGAGCCCTGCTGCCGCTGCTTGTTCATTCCAACGTGCAAGTCAGATTGATGGCGGCCAATACTCTGTTGAGTGTTGCTCCGATACCTGCCCGGAGAGCGCTTGAGGAGGTGAGGGATTCAGGCATTCTCCCTCAATGCGGAGATGCATCAGGCATGATCCGTGCATTGGACGATGGTTCCTTCATCCCGAATTGATGAAACAGAGCAAGTTGCTCGTCAGAAAAGGTTCCGGCGAAAGCATGGAGTCCTCAAGTGATGACGCCAATTCAGCCGAATGATGCACGCGTAAAGGACCTCGTTGCGAAATTCATCGAGATCAGTATCGCGCAACATCGTGCGGTTTATGTCCTC
>JBIQHO010000085.1:0-11867 GCA_044508545.1 Bradyrhizobiaceae bacterium
GAATCCGAGGGCCGCTGTTATCGGCCACGCCGATGTGTTTCAATATAGCGTTTTCGAGCGAAGTGGAATCCGGTTCGCGTCAAGAAAACGCGTCAGACCAAGACGCAAGAGTCTTTCATCGTTTCCATGAAACGGTGAAAGACCCTAGCGCCGTTTCAACGGAGACGAAAGCTGTCATGCGAGCGACGATCGCCGCGGCATTGCTGATCGCGACCATCGCGACTTCCGCCGAGGCGCAGCCCGCCGCCACGAATGGACACGCCGTGACGAAGCCGCAGCCATCGGCCCGCCCCGCGGTGCAGACACCGGCCGACACCGCGAGCGCGATGGCGCAGGCCGAACGGCAGGCGCTGCAGTCCGACCTGGCATGGACCGGTCACTACAACGGCCTCATCAATGGCGAGGTCAGCGACCGTCTGATCGCTGCGATCAGGACGTTCCAGAGAGATCAGGGCGGCAAGCAGACCGGCGTGCTCAACCCGCAGGAACGCGGCGCGCTCACTGCCGCCGCGCGAAAAGCGCGGAGCAATGCCGGCTGGAAGACCGTTACCGATGCCGCAACCGGCGCCCGTCTCGGCCTGCCGGCCAAGCTGGTGCCGCAGCAGTCGAGCGACGGCGACGGCACGACATGGCGTTCGGCGACCGGCACGATGCAGATCCGGCTGACGCGCTGCAAGGACGCCGGCCTCACCACCGCGAAACTCGCCGAGTCCGAGCGAAAGGAACCGGCCGGGCGCAAGCTCGATTACAGCACGGTCAAGCCGGACTTCTTCGTGCTGTCGGGCATGCAGGGCCTGAAGAAATTCTACGTGCGGGGCCAGCTTCGGGGCAGCGAGGCGCGCATCCTGACCATCCTCTACGATCAGGCCACCGAAGGCATCATGGAGCCCGTGGTGATCGCGATGTCGAGCGCATTCGATCCGTTTCCCGCAGACGGGCCGCCGCCGCGCAAAACCGTGGAGTATGGAACGGGCGTGGTCGTGAGCAGCGACGGCGCGATCGTCACCGGCGCTGATGTCACCGATGAGTGCAAATCGATTGTCGTCGCGGGCCACGGCAACGCCGACAAAGCCGCCAGCGACAAGGACCACGGCCTCGCGCTGCTGCGCATCTACGGCGCGCATGGATTAGAGCCGATCGCGCTCGATGGCGGCGCGGCCAAGGGCAGCCTCGAGCTTGTCGGCATCACCGACCCGCAAAACCAGGGCGGCGGCTCTGCGGTGAGCCGCGCCAAGGCGTCGGTTGCGCAAGGCGGCGGCAGCGAACCGGCGCTGTCTCCGGCGCCCGCGCCCGGCTTTTCCGGCGCGGCCGCACTCGACGCAAACGGAAAATTTTCAGGGCTCGTGCTGTTGAAGCCGGCGACAATTGCAGGGCCTTCGACGCCCGCCGCGCAGGCCGTGCTCGCTCCGGCCGAGACCGTGCGGGCTTTCCTGAAAGCCAACAGCGTGACGCCTGCAAGCGAACCGTCCGACGCGAAAGCCGCGGTGGTCCGCATCATCTGCGTGCGGAAGTAGGCGACCGAAATGAAGAGGTCACGTTGAAACCTTTCAACCGTAACCCGTCTCGGTTTGCTCCTACTTCTGGCAACCCGGACACCAGAACGTGGAACGCCCGTTCTGGGTGAATCGCTTCACCGTGCCCTTGCAGCCGGGGGTCCTGCACCTGTCGCCCTCGCGATCGTAGACCTGGAACGAATGCTGGAAATAGCCGAGTTCGCCCGTGGTCTGCCGGTGATCGCGCAAGGAGGAGCCGCCGGCCTTGATCGCCTGGTTGAGCACATCGTGAATGGCCTCGACCAGCCGGACGGCGCGCTCGGACGGCGCGCCCGTTTTCAGGGCCAGCGTCGCGGCGAGACGGCGCGGCGACAGATGCGCGCGAAACAGCGCCTCGCAGACATAGATATTGCCGAGCCCCGCGACCACGCGCTGGTCGAGCAGCGCGGCCTTCAGGCTGGTTTTCTTGTCGCGGCACGAACGCGCCAGCATCGCCGCGTCGAATGCGTTGCCGAGCGGCTCCGGGCCGAGTCCCTTCAGCAGCGGCTCGTCGTCGAGCGCCTCGCGTGCGACGATCTTCATGTACCCGAAGCGGCGCGGATCGTTGAACACGATCTCGGCGCCGGACGACATCGTAAAACTCACATGATCGTGGGCGCGCCTCTCATCGCGCGGAAAATGAAAATCGCCCGGAGCCGTTGCGCCTGCCGCATCGATCACGCGGAACGAGCCGGACATGCCGAGATGCATCAGCAGCACGTCGCCGGATGCGAGATCGGCCAGCAGGTATTTCGCGCGGCGTCCGAGCCCGGTGACGGCCTGACCCTCCAGGCGGGCGACGAAATCCTTCTGGAACGGAAACCGCAGGTCCTTGCGACGGGTCTCGGCGCGAACGATGGTCGCGCCCTCCATCGCCGGCTGCAAGCCGCGGCGGACGGTTTCGACTTCGGGCAGTTCTGGCACCGCTTCGCTCGTTTCGAGGGATTGTCCGACGTTTTAAACCGCGTTTCCGTCTTCTTCGCTGAAGACCAGCCAGTTGTGGAACGGGTCGGTCACCGTCATGGTGGTGGCGCCCCAGGGCTGGCGCTCCAATCCCGGCCGCGCATAGCCGTAACGCTTGGCGAGCAGCCCGGCCTGATAATCCGCAAGCCCCGTGGTCTCGATGATGACCCGCGCGCCGGGCGAGCAGTCGCCGTGGTGCTCGCTGAGATGCAGCACCGCCGAGCCCAGCGATATCCCCATATAGAGCGGCAGGTCCGGCTCGAACCGATGCTCGAAGTCGACCTTGAAGCCGAGGAAATCAAGGTAGAACTCCCGCGCCTTGCGGACATCGAACATCCGCAGGATGGGGGTTATCCTGGCAAATTGCGGTGACATGGGCGCTTCTCTCCTGATGTCGCCGGTTAACCACTGTCGGACGGCGATCCGTCTTCAGATGGACCTCGCTTGTAGCGCAGCGCAGCATGGCAGGCTATGGTCCGCAACCATGGAGAGCACGGGCATGGATGGAAAGGATCAGACGACGCATTTCGGCTTCAGGGACGTTGCCGTGGAGGACAAGCAGCCGCTGGTGAACGAGGTGTTCCACAGCGTGGCGCGGCGCTACGACCTGATGAACGACCTGATGTCCGGCGGACTGCACCGCGTCTGGAAGGACGTGATGATCACGGCGCTGAACCCGCCTCGCGGCGATGCACCGTTCGCGCTGCTCGACGTCGCCGGCGGCACCGGCGATATCGCCTTCCGCGCGGCCAAGGCCGCAGGAAATGGATTCCGGGCCACCGTCTGCGACATCAATCCGGACATGCTCGCGGTCGGCCGCGAGCGCGCAGCCAAGGCGCATCTCGATGATCGGGTATCGTTCGTCGAAGGCAACGCCGAAACATTGGCGTTCGCGGACCGCAGTTTTGATGCCTACACGATCGCGTTCGGAATGCGCAACGTGCCGCGCATCGATGCCGCGCTGCGCGAGGCGTTTCGGGTGCTGAAGCCGGGCAGCCGGTTTCTCTGCCTCGAATTCTCGACGGTGGATGTGCCCGGCCTCGAGAAAATCTACGACCTGTTCTCCTTCAAGGTGATCCCGCCGCTCGGCCGCGCCGTCACCGGCGATGCCGGCTCCTATCGGTACCTCGTGGAATCGATCCGCAAGTTTCCCCGGCCGAGCGCCTTCGCGGACATGATCCGCGACGCCGGTTTTGCGCGGGTCGACTGGCAGATTCTCTCCGGCGGCATCGTCGCGCTGCATTCGGGCTGGCGTTTGTGATCTCCGCATTGACCCATGCCGCGCGGCTGGCGCGCGCCGCGTTCGTGTTCGCGCGCGAGGGCGTGTTCGGCGTGGTCGATCCCTCGCTGGTGCCGCCGCCCGGTCAACTCGCGCTGCGCATGGCCCGCCTGATCGAACGCCGCGGCGCGAAATCCGGACCGCGGCTGTCGCGGGCGCTGACCCGGCTCGGGCCGGCCTATCTCAAACTCGGACAGTTCCTCGCCACGCGGCCCGACGTCGTCGGCGTGGTGATGGCGCGCGATCTGGAAAGCCTGCAGGACCGCCTGCCGCCGTTTGCGCAAGCGGAGGCCGAAGCCGTGGTCGCGGCCGCGCTGGAAAAGCCCGTGACACAGGCCTTCGCAAGTTTCGGACCGGCGGTGGCGGCGGCCTCGATCGCGCAAGTGCACCGCGGCGAGGTCGAGAAGGATGGCCTCCGCAAGCAGGTCGCGATCAAGGTGCTGCGGCCCAACGTCGCCTCACGCTTTCGCCGCGACCTCTCTGATTTCTTCTTCGTCGCCAACAAGGCCGAAGTCCATTCCGCCGAAGCGCGGCGGCTGCGCCTGGTCGAGGTCATCAACACCATGTCGCGCTCCGTGGCGATGGAAATGGACCTGCGGCTGGAAGCGGCCGCGCTGTCGGAGATGGCGGAGAACACCCGCAACGATCCCGACTTCCGCGTCCCCACCGTCGACTGGGACCGCACCACCCACAACGTGCTGACGATGGAGTGGATCGACGGCATCGCGCTGAACGACCATGCGCGCCTTGCGCAATCGCATGTCGACCTGCCCGAACTCGGCCGCAAGGTGATCCAGAGTTTCCTGCGCCACGCGCTGCGCGACGGCTTTTTCCATGCCGACATGCATCCCGGCAATCTGTTCCTCGACAGGTCGGGCCGGCTGGTCGCCGTCGATTTCGGCATCATGGGGCGGCTCGGGCTGAAAGAGCGGCGCTTCCTCGCCGAGATCCTGCTCGGCTTCATCACGCGCGATTATCGCCGCGTCGCCGAGGTGCACTTCGAGGCCGGCTACGTGCCGGGCCATCACTCGGTGGAGAATTTCGCGCAAGCGATCCGCGCCATCGGCGAGCCGATCCACAATCGCACCGCCGAGGAAATCTCGATGGCCAAGCTGCTGACGCTGCTGCTCGAGGTCACCGGCCTGTTCGACATGCAGACGCGTCCCGAACTGATCCTGCTGCAGAAGACCATGGTGGTGGTCGAAGGCGTGGCGCGCAGCTTCGATCCCAAACTGGACATCTGGACGGTGGCCGATCCCGTGGTGCGCGAATGGATCACGCAGAACCTCGGCCCGATGGGCCGGGTGCAGGGCGCGGTGGCAGGCGCCGGCGAGCTTGGCCGCCTGCTCGCGGGGCTTCCGGCGCTGGCTTCGCGAACCGTGGCCCTGATCGAGCAATTCGAGACGATGTCCCGTGAAGGGCTGACTTTGGGGCCCGACACCATCGCGGAAATCAAGCGGGCCGAAGCGCGCAGTCACCGCTGGAGCATCCTGGCGCTCTGGGTCATCGCGACCGCGCTGGCCGGCCTGCTCTGGACGACACATTAAAGCCCTTTGATTGCAGTGATGGCGAATTTTTGCTATCAATGATGGCGCGCTTGACCGCAGGAGCGTCATGGCCAGCCTGACTATCCGCAAACTCGACGACGCCACCAAGGCCGAATTGCGCTTGCGGGCCGCGCGCAACGGCCGGTCCGTCGAGGACGAGGTCCGCGTCATCCTGAGAGCCGCGGCGACCGCTTCACCCTCTGACGCCGTCGGGGACGATCGTCTATATCGCAACGCAGCAATATCCGGAAAAATAAATAATTCCAGTGTCCTGTCAAAGGTAACGCTGGTCATCGGCGGGGGCATCGCCGCCTATAAATCGCTCGATTTAATCCGCCGGCTGAAGGAACGCGGCTTTATTGTGCACTGCGTTATGACAAATGCTGCCCAGCAATTCGTGACTCCGCTGAGCGCCAGCGCCCTGGCGCATACCCGCGTCCACACCGACCTGTTCGATCCCGGCAGCGAATTCGACGCCGGCCATATCCGGCTCGCGCGCGACTGCGACCTGATCGTCGTCGCCCCCGCCACCGCCGACCTGATGGCAAAGATGGCGCATGGCCTGGCCTCCGACCTCGCCACCGCGATCCTGCTCGCCGCCGACCGACCGATCCTGCTGGCGCCGGCGATGAATCCGCTGATGTGGAACAACCCGGCAACGCGCCGCAACGTCGCGCAGCTTGCCCGCGACGGCGTCGCCATGATCGGCCCCAATGCCGGCGAGATGGCCGAAGCGGGCGAGGCTGGCGTCGGCCGCATGGCCGAGCCGACGGAGATCGCGGCCGCCGCCGAGCGGATTCTCAGGCCCGCGCGCCCGCTGCCCCTCAAGGGCCGCCGCCTGCTGGTCACCGCCGGACCGACCTTTGAGCCGATCGATCCGGTGCGCTATATCGCCAACCGCTCCTCGGGCAAGCAGGGCTTTGCCATCGCCGCTGCGGCGCAGGCGGCCGGGGCCGACGTGACGCTGATCGCGGGCCCGGTCGGTCTCGACGATCCCGCTGACGTCACCGTGAAGCATGTCGAATCAGCGCGCGAGATGCTGGCGGCCGTCGAGGCGTCGCTACCGACGGACATCGCGATCTTCACCGCAGCGGTCGCAGACTGGCGCGTCGCGCACGAAGGAGCGCAGAAATTGAAGAAGACCGCGACCGGCATGCCGCCGCTGCAACTGGTCGAGAACCCGGACATCCTCGCCACCGTCTCGAACCTGCGCGAGAACCGTCCGGCGCTGGTGATCGGCTTCGCCGCCGAGACCGAACATCTCATCGACAACGCCAAGGCGAAGTTCGCGCGCAAGGGCTGCGACTGGATGATCGCCAACGATGTTTCGCCCGCGACCGGCGTGATGGGCGGCGACCGCAACACGGTGCATCTGCTGACGCGTGAGAGCAGCGGCGAGGTCAAGGCCGAGTCCTTTCCCCTCATGACCAAGGAAGACGTCGCCACGATGCTGATCGAGCGCATCGTCCCGGCGATGTCGGATCAACCGGCATGAGCGGTGCGATCAAGATCGACGTTCAGCAACTGCCTCACGCCGAGGACCTTCCGCTGCCGGCCTACCAGAGCAGCCAGGCCGCCGGCCTCGACCTGCTGGCCGCGGTTCCCGAACAAGCGCCGCTGGTGCTCGCAGCCGGACAACACGCGATGGTGCCGACCGGTCTCGTCATCGCCTTGCCCGAGGGATTCGAGGCGCAGGTGCGGCCGCGTTCCGGCCTCGCCGCAAGGCATGGCGTCACCGTGCTGAATTCGCCGGGCACCGTGGATGCCGACTATCGCGGCGAGATCAATGTGCTTCTTGTGAACCTCGGTCAGGAGGCGTTCACCATCCGGCGCGGCGAACGCATCGCGCAGATGATCGTGGCGCCCGTGACGCGCGTGGAACTCTCGCGCGCCGATTCGCTCTCGGCCACCGCGCGCGGCAGCGGCGGGTTCGGCTCGACGGGACGCTAGCGAGGTCCACGCCTCGTCGCAGGAAAAAATCGATTCTATTTTGCAACAATCGTTTCGGAAATGTCGCGGCCGCGCATTTTTCCCTCGCCGGATTCCCGTTCATGGTCTGGACTCTTACCCCTCGAGTCCGCTTAAGCGTAAGGTTGGTCGATTCGGGAACGGTGAGCACTCGCCGGTCGTATCGTCGCGCAGTTTGGGGCAGGCATGTCGGGCGTAATCGCAGTGATGCGTCGGACCTTGCTGTCATGCACTTCGCTGGTGCAGGGCGGCATCGCGGGCGCTGGCGCGGCCGGTCTCATCGACATAACGCCCGCATGGGCCACGGAACCTGGCTTGCCGGAGCGATTGATCCAGACCTTCACGAATCTCAGCCGGCAGGATCTGACCGCGCTGGCGGTAGCGCTGGGCGTGCTCGGTTTCTCGGTGGTCTGCGCCATCCTGCTGATGCGCACGCGCATCCGCGCCGCCGCGAGCGAGCAACGGCTGCGCACCGAACTCCGCGAGCTTCAATCGGAAGCCGACCGCTTCCGCGCGCTGCTGTTCGCAGAACCGCAGGTTTTGATTTCCTGGGGCGCCGGCGAGGATCGCCCCCGAATCAGCGGCGACACCGCGCTGCTGTTGCCGCAGGATGCGAAACAGCCCTTGCGGATTCTGGCGTTCGGAACCTGGCTGCCGCCGGAACCGGCGTTGCAGATGGATCATGCGGTCGATGCGCTGCGCAGCGCGGGCGAAGGTTTCCTGCTCAACCTGATCACGTCAGCCGGGCGAACGGTGGAGGCCATGGGCCGCGCCATCGGCGGCCAGGCCATCGTGCGGATCCGCGACCTCGGCGGATTGCGGCGCGACTTCGCCGAGATGACGCTGCGCCATGACAGCCTGCGGGAAGAAACCGCAATGCTGCGGGCCTTCGCCGCCGCCGCGCCATGGCCGCTGTGGGCGCGCGGCAGCGACGGCAAGCTCAATTTCGCCAATGCCGCCTACGCGCGCGCCACCGAAGCCGTCGACGCCGCGGATGCAATCCAGCGCAATCTTGAACTGCTCGACAACGACGACCGCATCGCGATGGCGCGGGCGCTGAACGAGCACGCGACCTTTACCGCGCGACTGCCGATCGTGATCGGCGGCGAGCGGCGGATGTATGACGTGCACGCGCTTCGCGCCGCCGGCGGAAGCGCCGGCATCGCGCTCGACGCGGGCGAAGCCTTCAAGCTGCGCCAGACGCTGGAGCGGATGGCGGACGCGCATCGCCGCACCCTCGACCAGCTGTCATCCGGTGTCGCGGTATTCGACGGCCGACGGCGGCTGGCGTTCTAC
Organism: Bradyrhizobiaceae bacterium; assembly: GCA_044508545.1. Classification (GTDB taxonomy): domain Bacteria; phylum Pseudomonadota; class Alphaproteobacteria; order Rhizobiales; family Xanthobacteraceae; genus Nitrobacter. The sequence continues at coordinate 8,586 of JBIQHO010000085.1, forward strand.
AACGATTCCTATCGCCGGCTCTGGGACCTCGACCGCGCCTTTCTCGACGGCAACCCGGATGATTCCAGCGTGCTCGATCGCCTGCGCGCCGCGCGCAAACTGCCGGAGCAGCCGGACTTCCGCGCCTGGAAGGCCCGTCTGCACGAAGCCTATCGCGCCAATGAAGCGGCCAAGGACGTCTGGTATCTGCCGGACGGACGCGCGCTCAGCATCGTCACCACGCCGAACCCGGAAGGCGGCGTCATCTATCTGTTCGACGACGTCACCGAAAGCCTGGACCTGGCGCGGCGTTACGACCGCCTGATCACCGTGCAGCGCGAGACGCTGGACAGCCTGACCGAAGCGGTCGCGGTGTTCGGCAGCAATGGCCGCGCGCAGCTTTTCAATCCGGCCTTCGCGCGGATGTGGAAGCTCTCGCCCGAGGCGCTGGCGGAACAGCCGCACATCGATACCGTCGAAGGCTGGTGCAAGCCGCTGTTCGATGACGACGGCGCCTGGCGGACGATACGCAACGCCGTAACCGGTATCGACAATCGCGCCGCGGTGCCGCTCAAGCTCGAGCGCAAGGACGGCAGCGTGCTGGACTGCATGACCATGCCGCTGCCCGACGGCGCCACCATGCTGACGTTCCATGACATCACCGACAGCGAGAATGTGGAGCGCGCGCTGCGCGAGCGCAACGACGCGCTCGAGGCCGCCGACCAGATGAAGGTCGATTTCGTCCATCACGTCTCTTATGAATTGCGTTCGCCGCTGACCACCATCATCGGCTTCGCACACCTGATGAACGATCCCGGCACCGGGCCGCTCACCGAGAAGCAGGCCGAGTATGTCAACTACATCACCTCGTCGACCGATGCGCTGCTCGCGCTGACCAACAACATCCTCGACCTCGCAACCATCGACGCCGGCGCCATGACGCTCGAACTCGGCCTGGTCGATGTGCGCAAGACCATCGCGGCGGCGGCCGAGGGCATTCAGGACCGCCTGACCCGCGACCGCATCGTGCTGAATGTGGATGTCGATCCGGACATCGGCAACTTCATCGGCGACGAGCGCCGCATTATGCAGGTCCTCTACAACCTGCTCGCCAATGCCGCCAACTTCTCGCCGCCGGACGCCGTGATCACGGTGAGCGCCCGTCGCACCGAGCACAGCGTGCGATTTGCCGTGATGGACGAAGGTCCCGGCATTCCGCCCGAGGTCAAGGACAAGGCGTTCGACTGGTTCGAAAGCCACGCCAACGGCTCGCGACATCGCGGTGCGGGGCTCGGCCTGTCGCTGGTGCGCTCCTTTGTGGAACTCCATGGCGGCCGCGTGCATTTCGATTCCACCATCAAGCGCGGCACCAGGGTCGTTTGCGATTTTCCGCTCGACCGGAGCGCGCAGCGCAACGCCGCTGAATGAGCGAACCCTCGACATTCGCAACCGCGCTCGCCAACGAGACCGCGACCGCGCATCTGATGGCCGACCTCGCGCTGCTGGTCGGCCCCGGCGACGTCATCACGCTGTCGGGTGATCTCGGCGCGGGCAAGACCGCAGCCGCCCGCGCCATGATCCGCTACCTCGCCGGCGACGACACGATGGAGGTGCCGAGCCCGACGTTCACGCTGGCGCAGCACTACGATCTGCCGGCCTACCCGCTGCTCCACGCCGACCTCTATCGCATCAGCGGCCCCAGCGAACTCGAGGAGATCGGCCTTGCACCGCTGCCCGAAGGAACGGTGGTGCTGATCGAATGGCCGGAACGCGCGGCCGGCGCCCTGCCCGCCGACCGGATCGACATCGCCTTCAGTCATCGTCCGGCGCTCGGCTCGGCCGCCCGCGCCGCCGAAATCACCGGTTACGGCAAGGCCGCGGCCCAGGTCGCGCGGCTGGCGGCGCTGCGGCAGTTTCTCGATGACGCCGGGCATGGCGATGCGAGACGGCAGCGCATGGCGGGCGACGCCTCGACGCGCTCCTACGCCCGGCTGATAAGCGGCGACACGAGCTTCATCCTGATGAACGCGCCGAAGCGGCCGGACGGACCCGCGATCCATGACGGCAAGTCCTACAGCACAGCCGTGCACCTTGCCGAAGACGTCAAACCCTTCGTCGCCATCGCGCGCGGCCTGCGCGACCAGGGCTTTTCCGCGCCCGCGATCCATCATGCCGATCTGGAGTCGGGATTTCTCGTCACCGAGGATTTTGGCGGCGCTGGCTTCGTCGAAGGCACGCCGCCCGCGCCGATCGCCCGGCGTTATCAGGCCGCCACCGACCTGCTGGCGGCGCTGCATGGCCGGACGCTGCCCGAAATCCTTTCGGTCGCGCCGCATATTCCCTACACCATTCCGCCATTCGATACCGAGGCGATGCTGGTCGAGGTCGGCCTGATGCTGGATTGGTATCTGCCGGACCGCGGCGTCGAGCCGCGCGACGACCTGCGCGCGGAATTCATGACGCTGTGGCGCGGGTTGCTGGAGAAGGCAAATGCTGCGCCGAGGACCTGGGTGCTGCGCGATTTCCATTCGCCCAATTTGATCTGGCTGGACCAGCGTCGCGACCCCGGACAGGTCGGCATCATCGACTTTCAGGATACCGTTCTCGGCCCCGTCGCCTACGATCTCGTTTCGCTTTTGCAGGATGCGCGGGTGGACGTGCCGGAACCGCTCGAACTCGCGCTGTTGACCCGTTATGTGAAGGCGCGGCTGGGAAGCGGCGCGCCGTTCGATCCCGCCGGCTTCGCCGAACTCTATGCCGTCATGTCGGCGCAGCGCAACACGCGGCTGCTCGGCACTTTCGCGCGGCTGAACCGGCGCGACGGCAAACCGCACTACCTGCTCCATCAGCCCCGGATCTGGACCTATCTGAGCCGCTCGCTCGCCCATCCCTCATTGTCGGCGGCTAGGGCCTGGTATCAGGCTCACGTTCCGCCTCCGGCGGCTTGAACGGATTTGCTTTACGGCTTGTTAGAGGTCGTGCCCTAACCTCTGCGACTCAAAGCCGCACGGCGGTGCGGTCCTCGACGACGGGAGCAAGCCATGGGTGCGGAACGGCGACGGGGCGAACGTGTCACCTTCGAGCGCGGATACAGCGCCCATATGATGGGCATCGACGGCACCTGGCGCCGTGACTGCACCATGGAGGATGTTTCCGAACATGGCGCCAAGCTGACCATCGAAGGTTCCATCGAAGGCCTTCACCTGAAGGAATTCTTCCTGCTGCTGTCGTCCACCGGGCTCGCCTATCGCCGCTGCGAGCTGGCCTGGGTCAACGGCGAGCAGCTCGGCGTCTACTTCCTCA
>JBIQHO010000519.1:0-1700 GCA_044508545.1 Bradyrhizobiaceae bacterium
AGCCTCCTCGACGAACTCCGGGACAGAAGGCGCGAACTTCTTCGACTGACCGGCCACGTCCCCGCCCCCGAAGCGATCGGCCGCCTCAATGATGGCCCGATCCGTCAGGCCAGCGCATTGCCGCGCCAAGGTCACCAACAAGAGCCTGTAGTCCTGGCTCGTCTGGGAAAACCCGTTCATCATTTCGATGATCGATTGTTCGGCCTGCTGGTTCATGGCGCTGCTCGGATTTCAGGGAAAGGTAGGCTTCGACCGCATTCATGCGGCGACCAGGCGGAGCGGTCGCGCGCGGCGATGCCCCTGTGCCCCCAGCGTTTTGCCGGCGGTCCAGCCACGACACGATGAACTTGCGCGCACCTCGCTTCGTCTTGCGCTTCGTCGGATTGGCGTTGAGCCAAGCGCGCATCGCTGCGATCTGCTGTGGAACATCGACGGCCGGGAATGCTGCGCTCCACTCGGCAACATCGACCTCGGTCACGCCGAAGATTTCCCCCGAAGTGCAGGGAAGCTCGCTCACGACAGGCGACGATGCGACCGGAGCGGCTTTTGCCGGCTCCGGGCTAGAGGGTTCGTCAGAACCCTCAATCTTCTGGACTCTGGCTTCTGGCTTCTGGGCTTTATCCGGGGGGTTAACCCCCCTCTTAAGGGATGGGTTTCCGCCCCCCTTACCGTTTGCCTTATCCCTCGCGGCTTTTTCAGCATCGCGCTGCATGCGGCGGCTGTAAACGGTGCCGTCGTCATCGCGGCTGAAGACACCAGCATCTTCAAGCTCGCAAAGGAGGTCTCCAACTTCGCCGCCCGCCAACGCAGAGAGCTGCCTTTCGGTCACAGGCCGACCGTTAACGCGCAGCGAACCGTACGGCTCCGCCTCGTGCATGATGCACAGCATTTCCATCCACAGGCCGCGCGCGGCGAGCGAGCACATGCGCAGCGCAGGGTCAGCGCGCCAGTCGGTCGGATAGAATTTGAGCCATGGAGAACTCACGCCGCCATCTCCTGCTCTGCGCCGCAGACCAGCACGACCACCGCAGCACCATCCAGATTGTCGGCCCACTTCGCGCTGACACTCTCTGCGAGGCTGTCGTCCGTGACGATTCCTGCGGCTACGAGGGCGTCCGACACCGGCTTGATGATGTTGTCGATGTCGCGGGCACGCTTGCTGCGCCAGTCACGCTGGGCAGCGATGTAGAGGCGATATGGTCCGTCTACTTTGCCCGGACGGCCCGCTGCGATTTCCCAAGCAGCCGCCTTCTTCCATGCAGCGTAGGTCTTGCTCTTGACGCTGCGGACCTTGCCTCCGTCGATGAAGTGCGAACGCATGCCGTTGGCCGACGGAGGCATGTCTGTGATGGCGACGCGGATCAGCCGCTCGGATGGGGAGAGCTTGCCGGACATGTCAGGCGGCCTCGCTGCGCTCATCTACGATCCGAAACCCGGCCGCAGACGCGTTCGCAATGAGCCAATCCGCTGACTGGCGGTAATCCTCTTTCACGCTGTCTGGCTGCGCATCGTATTCGCCGCCAGCGCCGCGAAGGCGCCCGCGCCGGATAAGCTCGGCCAATCTGTCGCGAAGCGGGCGGCTCATTCGGGCCTCGTCGCCGGGACAGGCCGTACAGCACGCTCAAACAGCCGGCACGCCTTTGCATCGTGCGGGATAAGGCGTTTCGCCTTGTTGAGGATCGGCCGGTTGCAGTAGGCCT
>JBIQHO010000086.1:0-11678 GCA_044508545.1 Bradyrhizobiaceae bacterium
TGGTGTTCTCCTTGTCGACCAGCACCTTCTTGGCGCGGCCGAGCATGTCCACCGTGACGTTCTCGAGCTTCATGCCGAGGTCCTCGGAAATGAGCTGTCCGCCGGTGAGGATCGCGATATCCTCCAGCATGGCCTTGCGGCGATCGCCGAATCCGGGCGCCTTCACCGCGGCCACTTTCAGGCCGCCGCGCAGACGGTTGACCACCAGCGCCGCCAGCGCCTCGCCCTCGATATCTTCGGCGATGATCAGCAGCGGCTTGCCCGATTTCACCACCGCCTCGAGCACCGGCAGCATGGCCTGAAGACCGGACAGCTTCTTCTCGTGCAGCAGGATGTAGGCGTCGGCGAGTTCGGCGGTCATCTTCTCGGCGTTGGTGACGAAGTAGGGCGAGAGATAGCCGCGGTCGAACTTCATGCCCTCGACGATATCGACGTCGGTTTCGAGCGACTTGTTCTCCTCGACGGTGATGACGCCCTCGTTGCCGACCTTCTGCATCGCCTGCGCGATCATTTTTCCGATGGCTGCGTCGCCGTTGGACGATATGGTGCCGACCTGCGCCACTTCGGCAGACGATGCGACCGGCTTGGCGCGCTTCTCGATGTCCTTCACCACGGCCGCGACCGCGATGTCGATGCCGCGTTTCAGATCCATCGGGTTCATGCCGGCGGCGACCGCCTTGGCGCCCTCGCGGACGATGGACTGCGCCAGCACGGTGGCGGTGGTGGTGCCGTCGCCCGCGGTATCGTTGGTTTTGGAAGCGACCTCGCGCACCATCTGCGCGCCCATGTTCTCGAACTTGTCCTCGAGTTCGATCTCCTTGGCAACGGTGACGCCGTCCTTGGTGATGCGGGGCGCGCCGAAGCTCCGCTCGATGACGACGTTGCGGCCCTTCGGGCCGAGCGTCACCTTCACGGCGTTGGCGAGGATGTCGACGCCGCGCAACATGCGCTCGCGCGCATCGGCGGAAAACCGGACGTCTTTGGCGGCCATTGAATGTTACTCCTGGTTTGTTGTCTGCCGCTCTCCTTGAGCGTCGTTGCCGGGCCTGACCCGGCAGCCTATCTTCTTTCCGAAAGATGGATGCGCGGATCAAGTCCGGATTTGGCTGAGACTGCAAGCGGCAAGATCGAGTGTCAGTCGCGGGTCTGTAGCCGGATTTTCCGGTACGGTCGATCCGGTCGCGGATGGCGTCGCGGGGCATCACGGCAAACAGCTTGTCGAGATCACAGGAAAGGCCGTGGATGAGCTCGATGACGGCCCGGCCGGCCCTGCATAAAATGGGTCGAGCCTGCTAGTGTGGTGGTTCAGAAGTTCGCTCCCAGCATCTCGGCGAGTTGGACAAAAATCCGAGTATCTAAAGTCCGATTGGTTTCATGGCCTGTGGCAATAAGACAGGACTGCCATCGCCGTGATACTGAATGGCGACGTCCACCTCGAACACCGTCCGGATCGTCTCGTCAGTGATTATCTGCTCCGGCACGCCGTCGGCAACGACGCTGCCGCGGTGAATGACGATGATGCGGGTAGCGAACCGTACAGCCAGATTGAGGTCGTGGAGGATCGCGATCACAGCCGTCCCGTTCCGGGCACGTCGGCCGGCGATTTCGACCAACTCGATCTGATGGCGGAGGTCGAGACTTGATGTCGGTTCATCAAGCAAAAGCAATCCCGGGCCATGAAGGGCTTCGCCGCATGCCAATTGAACAAGGACGCGCGCAAAATGCGCGCGCTGCTGCTCGCCGCCCGAGAGGGTCGGTAGTTGGCGGTGGCGAAGCGGCCGCATCGCGACCTCGTCCAGCGCCGCCTCGATACGTGGATGCGCGGCGTCGTCGTTCATATGGCCTGCGCCCATACGTACGATTTCCTCGACGGTGAACGGAAAGGTGACGCTGACGTGTTGCGACAGGGTCGCGCGATGGGTCGCCAGTTGCGCCGCTGAATAGGATTGCAGGCTGCACTGCTTGAGCCTGACGCAGCCTTGCGTCGGCTGAAGATCGCCGGAGAGCAGGCGAAGGAGGGTGGATTTTCCGGCGCCATTGGGTCCGACGATCGCGACCATCTCTCCGCTTCCGACACTGATGCCGATGTCATCGACCAGCGTTGCGCCGTTGATTTGCATGGTCACTGAACGCGTTTCGATGATCGGCGTCATAGCCCTGCCAGCTCCCGCTGCCGAAGCAGGATCGCGAGGAAGAATGGCGCGCCGATCGCTGCCGTCAGAATTCCGATCGGCATTTCGGCAGGCGCAACGATGGTCCGGGCCAGCGTGTCGGCGCCGACAACCAGAACCGCACCGAGGAGCGCAGATGCCGGAAGCAGTATCCGGTGACCGGGGCCGATCATCAATCGGAGAAGGTGCGGAACGACAATGCCGATGAAGCCGATAACGCCGCAGATCGAAACGGCGACTCCGGTCATGGCCGAGATCAGGACGATCGAGATACGCTTCAACCGTTCCACGTTGATGCCGCTGTGGAACGCTTCGGATTCGCCGAGTATGAGTACGTCCAGTCCTCTGCCGATCCAGACGCAAGCGATCACTCCGACGGCAAGGACCGGAGCTATCACCGCCTTGCTCCAGGTTGCACCGCTCAGCGAGCCGAGCATCCAGAAAGTGATGTCGCGCAACTGTCTGTCATCAGCGATAAACACGAGAAGCCCAAGTCCGGCATTGGCGATCGCGGCGATGGCGAGCCCTGCCAGAAGAAAGATGGCAATGGATGTCCGTCCCGCGCGGCTGGCGATGCCGTACAGGATCAGCGTGGTCGCAAGCGAACCCAGGAATGCCGCCAGTGGCAGGAGCGCATTCTGCATGAAGCGGAAGGCGTCGCCATAGCTGCTGTCGATCAGAACAATGGCGCTTGCAGCCGCGAACGCACCGCCGCTGGAGACGCCGACCAGAGCCGGATCGGCCAGTGGATTGCGAAACAAGCCTTGCATGATTGCGCCGGATGTCGCGAGCAGGCCACCTACAACGGCCGCCGCCAGAACGCGCGGGATCCGGATCGACCACAGCACGAGTTGATCGCGCGCCAGAAGCGTATCGGCTGGCTCGCTCGCCAGAATGCCCAGGGCTGCCGGCACACGGGCAATGGGAATGCCCGCGGCGCCGACCGTCACCGCGATGATCGCCGCTCCGGTCAATGCCAGCAGCAGGCATCCAAATACAAGCGCCGGGGAGGGGCGCACAGTGATGCTTCGGCGCGGGCGCTTCGCATTTTTGCGTCCGTCGATTACGGTCATTTCAGGCAGTCGACGACCGGTGCCGCCGGAATAAACTTTTCGGCTTCGGATGCAATCGCCGGATAGAGCCGGACCGACAGGTCTCGCGCCGCGGCGGCTGTCCTTGGTCCGAAACCAAGGAGATAGAGTCCTTCCATGGAAATGAACGACCTGTTCGCCGCAGCCGGCGTCAATGCGAAGGCCGGATGCTGATAGATCGCATCGGCGTTCAGCGAGTCCTTGCCCCTGTCAATGGACAGGACGACATCAGGCTTGGCTGCGACGATCGCCTCGTCGTTGATCGGCTTGTAGCCTTCATACTCACTGATGGCATTGACGCCGCCAGATAGTTTGATGATCTCGTCAGCGGCGGTATGACGCCCTGCCGCCATGGCGCGCCCGTTCACCAGCGACATCACGAACATGACGCGAACCGGCTTATCGACCTTGGCTCGCAGGGCCTTCAACCGTGCGAGGTCCTGTGCGACGGCTGCGGAGAGGCAGGCGGCACGCGCATCAGCCCCGAGCGCGTGTCCCACCAGCGAAATCTTGTCGAGGATACCCTGCTCGGAGTAGGTCTCGCGCACAAGGACAAGCGGCACCTTCGCCGCTTGCAGAACGTCCAGCGTTTCCTTCGGCCCCGATCCCTGCATCGCAAAGATCACCGAAGGGTTCAGTCCGAGAACACCCTCCGAGGATAGCTGGCGCATGTAACCGACATTCGGCATCTTAAGAGCGGCCGCGGGATAGAGGCTGGTTGAATCGACGCCGACGATATGGTTCGCAAGTCCAAGAGCATAGAGAATCTCGGTGACCGCGCCGCCGATCGCTACGATGCGCGACGGATCGCTGACCGTGACGTCATGGCCGCTCGCGTCGCGCACCATGATCCCGCCGGCTCGCGACGAAACGGCCGGCAGGATTGTCGCCACCGTCGCAATGACAAACGTCAAAGCGATGATCGGCCGCTTCGAAAACGGTTTGGGGCGCGGGCTCATTTGGTCAGGATCAGCTTGTTTTGCGACGTCAATCGCAGGCGATAACTCTCGCTGCCGTGCGCGATGATGACTTCACGGCTGCCGGAGAACAGTTCTTTGCTGTCGAGCATGTTTCCTCGCACGGCGATGGTGCGCTCTCCGACGATGGGCGTGGCGCCGTGATCTTTCAGACCCAGGTGCTTCGTCCGTGATTTTTCAGTCATTCGGTCGCCCGACCCGTCTGGAGCGCTCAGAACCTCTTTACAGGCGCGCGTGGTCTCAAACCAACCGCCGCAGATTACAATCAATATAAACAAACGCGTGAATGGTTGACCTTATTGGAGCCCGTTCTTATTCCCAAATGGAAGCGTGCGCTCCGGGGAGTGCGTGCCACTGACAGGCAGCCAGCAAGCCACTGCATCGATTGCAGCGCCCGCCAGCCGAGCCCGATTAAAGACATCGTAGACTGGGGTCGCGGGACAATGAAGGTCGGCGAGGCTGGGCGTTCGTGCGCCTTGAAGATGGGTGTTTCCGTTGTTGCGATGTCGCTGGCCGCGACCGGCATTGCCTCTGCGCAACAAGCGCCGGGCACTGCCCCTTCAGCGCGATCAATCGAACTTCCAAATCCAACAAAACGTAAGCGCGCTGCCGTATGGCAGCAAGCGGCTATCGAGACGGCGGCGCTCAACGCGCGGGCGCAGATCGGATCTCAGACTTTCGTGCCGCTCGACATGATCACTGTGACGGCGACGAAAACCGAAGAACGGGCCATTGACGCGCTCGCGCCGGTCAGCGTGGTGACGCTTGAGCAGATCCAGGGACTTCAGCCGGGACGGATATCGGACATCTTCCGGGCCATGCCGGGTGTCACGTTCCAGGATCGCGGCGACGATCCGTCCAGCTCCATCAATATTCGCGGCTTGCAGGATTTCGGCCGGGTCGCCGTCGTCGTTGATGGTGCGCGCCAGAACTATCAACGCACCGGCCATAACGCCAACGGCTCTTTCTTTCTCGATCCGGAACTGATCGGCGGGGTGGATGTCACGCGTGGGCCAACAGCCAACATCTATGGCTCGGGCGCGATCGGGGGTGTCGCATCCTTCCGCACCAAGGACATCAATGATGTCCTTCGTCCCGGGGAGCGCTGGGGCGTTGACATGACCGGCTCATACGGCACCAACAACAGCCGGGGGCTGGGTTCGATCTTCGGTGGCGTTCGTCTCGATCCGAGCGTTGATGTGTTCGGTGGCGCGGTCTATCGCACGCAAGGGAACTACAAGGATGGGGCGGGGACGGAAATTGGCAATACCGGGAACGATATCGCGGCCGGGTTGATGAAGGTGACGGTTCGTCCGGCCGACGGGCACGAAATCAAGTTCGGCGGATTATTCCAGGATTACCAGTACAGTATCGGCCAGTTCAACAGGGGGCCGACCACCACGCGCGCCCAGCAGGCGCTCAATCAGGGCTCGTCGGTCTATGCCTCGGATGCCAAGAACTACACAGGTACGCTGAGCTGGCGCTATTCGAAGCCGGACGACAGGCTGTTCGACTGGAATATGTCGTTGTACGGCAATCGCGTCGATAACGATCAGACCAAGACGTATCATTACTCAACCGGCGGTGCGGCTTATTGCGGTGCCGGCGTCACCGGAAACAACATTTCCGGCTGCGTCGGCGATAAACGAAGTTACCTGCTCGACACGATCGGTCTCGATGTCAACAATACGTCCCGCTTCGACGTCGGAAACTGGCAGAACGCCGTAACCTACGGCTTCGACATCTTCAATGATGAGGTCCGAACCACCGACTCGCGCGGTAATTCCAACATCACGACGCCCAGCGGCAACCGGACTGTTTCCGGCGGTTTCGTGCAACTACGGAACAGGTACGATAGCTGGCTCGACGTCATCAGCGCGGTTCGCTACGATCGCTATGAACTGAATTCGGCAGGGACGGCGCTCGGCCAGACGTCGTCCAGCGGCGAACGGCTCTCGCCGAAGGTGACCATCGGGGTCACGCCGGTTGCCGGATTTACGCCCTACGCCAGTTACGCCGAAGGCTATCGCGCGCCGTCGATTACCGAGACGTTGATTGCGGGTTCACACGCCACGGGTGGCGGACCGGCCTTCTTCAATTGTCCCGACGGCACCAGCGGGCTGTTCTGCTTCCTGCCCAATCCGAGCCTGCGGCCCGAAGTCGGCAAGACCAAGGAAATCGGCGTCAACCTCAAATACGACGGAGTCCTGACGGCCGGTGATGCGTTGCGTGCGAAGTTCAACGTCTTCCGCAACGATGTCGACGACTATATCGATCTGGTGGCCTCGCCTCCGACGATGACGATGTTCGGGCCGTTCAGCCAGTACTACCAATATCAGAACATCGCGGACGCCCGGATCGAAGGTTTCGAGTTCGAGACCACCTATGATGCCGGTGACTGGTTCGTCGGTGTGGCCGGCAATATTCAGCGCGGCAAGAACACAGCCACGAATATCGGCCTGGCCACCGTGCAGCCGCGCAAGGTCACGACCAGCGCCGGTGTGCGATTGCTGGACCGAAAGCTGATCCTGTCGGCACAATGGTCATCCTATGCGGCGCTGACGGATATCCCGGCAGGCTATCTGCCCTCGACAGCCTACGACCTGGTGAACCTGTATTTGACCTATCAGGCGACGCAAAACATCATGTTGACCGCGTCGGTTCAGAACCTGCTGAATGAGTACTACCGTCCCTACGCCATACCGGGATCGTCAACCGACGGCACGACGCAAAATGACGTGCTGTTCAGCAGTCCCGGTCCGGGGATTGTTTTCAGGGCGGGCTTGAAGGTTCATCTTGGCGGAGCCTGATATCGAGGCCGACGTAAACCTGCGCCGAGTCGCGCTGATGCCCCGCGCGGCTCGTTTTGTCATTGTGACGCGTTGATGGAAGCATATGTGAGATACACCGAGCGTGAACAGGAGGATACCGGGATGTTTATCGCGATGAACCGTTTCCAGGTTAAGCTGGGCTCGGAAGCGGCTTTCGAAAAGGTCTGGGCGACGCGCGAATCCTACCTTGGGACCATGCCCGGCTTCATCGAGTTCCATCTCCTGAAGGGGCCAGCGGCCGAGGATCACAGGCTCTATTCGAGCCATACGACCTGGGCTGATCGCGCGGCGTTTGAGGGATGGACGAAATCCGAGGCGTTCCGCCGGTCGCACGCGCGCGCCGATAATCAGACAGGAGAGAGCCTGTATCTCGGCCATCCGAAGTTTGAGGGTTTCGAGGTCATTCAGAGCGAGCGGAAGTCTGACGCCGCAGCGTAAGGCGGAGACGAGAACATCCCTGTGATCGGAGATACAAAGTGACGAGTCCAATTGCTTCTGATTTGAAATCCTATCTTGTGGAGAATTCCGGAGCGGTGATCGAGGACGTGGCGCGAGATCACGGTGTATCGCCGCGAACGGTGATAGAAGCGCTGCCGTCCGATATGGTGAAACTCTGCGAGGGCGGTTCGTTCGCGGTGGCAATGCAGGACATTGCGCAATGGGGAGAGGTGACTTTCATTGTTCACACCGCCGACGCCATTTTTGAATTCACCGGTCCGGTTCCGAACGGCGAGATCGGCCGCGGCTATTTCAACCTCATGCAGCCGAAGGGTCTGCACGGACATCTGCGGCATGAACGATGCGCCGCCATTGCTTTTGTCGAACGCCCCTTCATGGGGAAATCCTCGGCGTTCGTAGCGTTTCTGAACGTCGATGGCGGTGTGATGTTCAAGGTCTTCGTGGGACGGGACGAAACGAGAGCCTTGCGACAGGATCAGCTCGACCGCTTCCGTGCGCTGGCTGAACGCCTGGGCGCCGTGTCCGCAAGTTAGGACCATTTGTAGCAACAGCGCCGGCAGGTCGCGCTCCGTACACTGGCTCTTGTGTCTTTCAGAGAACCAGCGGTGAAAACGCAAGCATGGCCATATTTAATTTTTGAACGCTGGACTTGAATCAGACAGCAATTGTATTTCGTCGTCGAATTGTTGGCCGGATATTATTCAATGATCGTAACAAACAGTGGCCGGGGATCGTTGTCCGGGTAGGCGGCCTCTTGCCGGTTACGGTTCTCATAAAACGCAAACAACGCCTCATTCTGAGAATCGCTCTCGGCGTGTAGAGCAGAGAGGTGTCGCTCAAATACAGAATCCTGCAACACACCCATCAAACCTTTCACAATGCCAATGCCGCTCAAGGCAGCAACGCAAGCCTCGCGCTCTCCTCTTAACAAGGACGGGTCATTGCTTAGAAAGACTCTAAGTCAGCGCCGATTGCTACCGTTTGCGCTTTCACTTAAGCGAAATGAAATATTTGATGTGGGGAGGTTGCAGGCCTTCAGTTCACTCTCTGCATGGAGCGGCTTGTGTCAGCTTGGGATCTGCAGGATCTATTCCTGCGATTTGGCGCGGACCTGTTGCGACGGGCTTCTAAAAAAGTCCAGTCCACGGATATTGCCGCGGACATTATCCAGGATACGTTCGTGCGGCTGATGACCTCATCTCCTTCGGCCGAACTCATCGAGAATCAGAAAGGCTATCTCTACCGGATCGCTGACAATTTGGTCATCGACCATCTGCGCCGCCGGTCCCTGCAATCCAATCGCTTCGTCAGTCTCGATGTCGCGCAAAACAGGCCCGACGACTTGCCTGACGCCGAGGCGGTGTTGGCTTACAGGCAGGCCGTCCAAACGCTTGCCGATGCAATCAACGAATTGCCGCCGCGTTGCCGGAAGGTTTTCCTGCTGAATCGGTTCGACGGGCTGAATTATCGCGAAATCGCGGGTCGACTGCGAATTTCTACCAGCATGGTCGAAAAGCACATGATGAAGGCGATCGGCCATTGCCGCAATCGGCTGGACGGGCTGATCGATTGAATTTATTCAAGAGTGCGAGGTGAGGCATCGGGCTCTGCGATCGTCTCTGGATCGAAGGACGATGATCGTCGCTGCATCCCGTATGGACCTTCGGTTAGAATGCCCAAACACTCCGAACCGCATTCGTCGCCGACAGCGCGCGATCAGGCGCTAGCCTGGTTCGTCCGGCTGAACTCCGGCGATGCGACCGCCGAGGAGCGGGTTGCGTTCCGGCGCTGGCAGGCTGCCGATCCGGCGCATCAGGCCGAGTTCGAGAAACTTGCCGCCATGTGGGGACGGCTAGAGGTGGTGGAAGATCCGCGGCGGGTGTCGCGGCGCCGCGCGCTGAAGACGGGCGCGTCCGCGATCGGCGCGGCGGCGATACTCGGTACCGGCTACCGCGCGGGTGTCTGGGACTGGCTCACTGGCGGCATCGCCACGGGTATCGGTGAAATCCGCACGGTCACGCTGGCCGACGGTTCCCAGGCCGAACTTGACGCGGACACCGCTCTCTCGGTGAACTTCGCCGAAGGGGAGCGCCGGCTCCAGGTACGACGGGGCAGAGCGTTGTTCAAGGTTGCCGCCGATCACGGCCGCCCATTTTCGGTGGCCGCGCGCAACGGCGTCACGACCGCGCTCGGAACCCAGTTCGTGGTTCATTGCGCAACTGACGGCGTGGTCGTGACCGTGCTGGAACATGCTGTCACTGTTGGTCTGTATGGTGCCGGCGGGGCACAGACGACGCTTGGGGCCGGCGAGCAGATTGCTTATGACGGCAGCAGTCTTGGAAGCACGAAGCCGGCCGGTCAGACCGAGGTCGCCTGGCGTAGCGGGAAGCTGATCTTCGAGGACGAACCATTGATCAGCGTCATCAGCGACCTCAACCGTTACAGGGCAGGGCGCATCGTCCTGTTTGGCGACGGGCTGGGCGCGCTGCGAGTGAGCGGTATTTTCAATGTCCGTAATCCCGGGGGCGTATTGGACGCCATTGCCCGTACCCTGCCGGTTACGATGACCAACATTACGCCCTATCTCGTTCTTGTTCGTCCCGCCTAGGGCGCAGGCTCCGCTCAAAATCCAGGAACACTTGAAAGAGTTCTAGCTGAGGTGAGGTAAGCGCTATCGGCCTTCGTCTTGGACAAGCAGGGAGCCATCGGTTCATCCGATGGCTCGGTTCGAAGGGACGAGGGCGGGTTACATGGGATCGAGAAACGGCGCGTTGGGCGTGGCCGCGTTGATTGTTGCAGCCATAACAGGCGAATGTGCGCTGGCGCAGGCGCCGCAGCGGGGCACGGCGAACTCCGGAGCGGCGGATCGTGCCGCGATCCGGTTTTCCATCCCGGCGCAGCCTCTGGCCCCGGCTCTGGTCTCATTCGGAAATGCCGCCGATCTTCAGGTCCTCTACACCGCTGATGTCGCCAGGAACATGCGCACCAACGGTGTGCAAGGAGCGTTTTCCAAGGGAGAAGCATTGAGGCAGCTTCTCGCCGGGACAGGGCTTGTCTATCGTTTTACCAATGCCAGCACCGTCACGATCGAACGGGCGGGGTCGGCGCGTGCGGACGCCGCGTCCGTTCCGGGTGCCATCCCGCTCGATACCATCGAGATCGAGGGCGCCCAGCAGGCGTTCGGTCCTGTCCATGGATACCTGGCCGAAAACAGCAGCAGTGCTACCAAAACGAACACACCGATCGTCAGCACGCCGGCCTCCGTATCCGTGATCACCCGTCAGCAGATCGATGAACAGCAAGTACAAAGTGTGCAGGAAGCGCTGCGCTATTCGGCGGGCGTGCAGCCGGAATCGCGGGGGGCCATGACGGCTCTGGATTACATCTATGCGCGCGGTTTTCCGGTCAATCAGTATCAGGATGGGCTGAGGCTGCAGATGTCCGGCGGCTACGCGCTGCCGCAGATCGATCCGTACCACCTCGAGCGCATTGAAGTGCTGCGCGGGCCTGCGTCGGTTCTCTATGGACAGGGAGACTTGGGCGGCACGGTGAACCTTGTCAGCAAGCGCCCGACCGACGTGCCTCTCCACGAAGTCCAGCTTCAGTTCGGCAATTACAACCGCGTTCAGACTGCATTCGATTTCAGCGGACCGATCGATTCCGCCAAGGAATGGAGCTATCGACTGAGCGGCATTGGCCACAAGTCAGACACCCAGGTTGATTTCGCGAAGGAGGAGCGAATTTCCATTTCGCCCGCGCTCCGCTGGCGGCCGGATGCGGACACCTCGCTGACGCTGCTTGCGAGCTATCAGCACGATCCGAACGTTGGCTTCTACAACTGGGTGCCTGGCTACGGCACGGTCCTCACCAATCCCTTCATGCCGGGCGCGAGGATTCCGACGAGCTTCAATGCCGGCGAGCCGACGTTCGATCGCTATTCGAGGACGCTTGGCGAAATCGGCTACCAGTTCGAGCATCGTTTCAACGACGTCTTCACGGTTCGACAGAACTTCCGCTACAGCCACGTGGATTCGGCGTTCGACAAGATTTTTTCAAGCTATCTCGACGCCGATTTCCAGGTGATCTCGCCCGGCGCCTTGTCCTCGCGCAGGCCCTGGAACGCGGCGTGGCGCACCATTCGATCGGCCG
>JBIQHO010000087.1:0-11593 GCA_044508545.1 Bradyrhizobiaceae bacterium
AGGTCTGCGAACGCCCGCTTTCTTCAAGATAGCGCCGCCGGTTGTCTTCCGGAGTTGTCGCCTCGGCGGGAGGAACGGGCACGAGCGCTTTGAACGCGTACTGGCCGATCAGCATGGTCCAGGTGACGATGACGAAGGTGGACGTCAGCACGGGCATGCCGATAGGCTTGAGAAAGATGGCGATCGACGCCCAGAGCCATGCTGAAACGATGGCGCCGAATACGGCGTAAAGGAAGCTGCTCCAGGTCAGCACCAGAAAGAAACCGCCCAGCGCGATCGCCGTGAGCGCCGCATTATAGCCGAACAGGCCGTCGCGAATGGCGCCTTCCGGCCCTCCGAAAATCACGGCGACAACCGTGCCGATCACTGCGCCCATGAGCGCCATCGCGGCGCTGATCCGCGAGTGGATCGCGATGCCGACGAGAATGATGTAGCCCGCGATCCAGTTATCCTGGAAAAAAATCTGGCCGATCGAGGTGCCTATTCCCTCATACCACGTCCGAAGATCATAGGGGGCGTCATAGGGAAATTGATCCGGCGAGACCGGCTTCGCCATCGGTCCTGCATCGATGGCGTCGAACTTCAGGACGGCGAAAAGAAACAGCCAGCCCACGAACACGAAAGGCATCGTCAGCGGCGCGACCTTATGGGGGCCGAGCAATGCAGCAATGCTTGCGAAAGCCATCGTGGTGAGCGCCGCGGCACAGATCAAATAAGTCAGCATAGCGACAGACGGGATCGCGCCGGTGCGGAAATCCTCGCTCGTAAACGCAACGAGCGCGAGTGCGACGAGCGCACCGTTGAAGCCGAACAAGCCGTCACGAATAAGCGCCCTGTCGGCCTTCAAAGCGATGGCGGTCAATGTGCTCGCGACCACTCCGACGATGCAGATTGCGGCGTAGATCCACGAATTGACGAGAAGGCCGGCAAGAATGACCAGGCCGGCCAGCGGATTATTCTGAAAGACGACCTGGCCGACGCCGCGGAGCGTCCAATCGACGAAGCCCAGGACGGAATGGTTCTGAAACTGGTCAACACGCATGGAAGCCCTCCGATTCTCGACAAGATCAACCCTGCGTTTCGGGTGCGGTCTCAGAACAGAAAGTATCGCTGCGTCATGGGTAATTCGCGCGCCGGCTCGCAGGTGATGATCTGGCCATCGACGCGGACCTGATAATTCTGCGGATCGACCTCCAGTTTCGGTGTGAATCCGTTGTGGATCATGTCTTTCTTGCGAATGGTCCGCGTCCCGCGCACGGCCACGAGTTGCTTGCTGAGCTTAAGTTTGCCGCCGATATCGTCATCAAGCGCCGCCTTGGAAACGAAGGTGGCGCCGGTCGAGCCGAGGGCGCGGCCAAGCACCCCGTACATCGGCCGGTAGTGCACGGGCTGCGGCGTCGAGATCGAGGCGTTGGGATCGCCCATCGGGGCGCTGGCAATCATGCCGCCAATCATCACAAGCGTCGGCTTCACGCCGAAGAAAGCCGGTTTCCACAGGACGAGGTCGGCGCGCTTGCCGACCTCGATGGAGCCGATCTCGTGCGCGAAGCCATGCGTGAGCGCCGGATTGATCGTATATTTGGCGACATAGCGTTTCGCGCGGAAATTATCGTTGCGTGCGCTGTCCTCCGGCAACGGCCCGCGCTGCACCTTCATCTTGTGAGCCGTCTGCCAGCAACGTAGCGTGGTCTCGCCGATGCGGCCCATCGCTTGCGAGTCCGACGACATCATCGAAAATACGCCGAGATCATGCAGGATGTCTTCGGCGGCGATGGTCTCCTTGCGGATGCGCGATTCGGCGAAGGCGACGTCCTCCGGAATCTGCGGACTGAGGTGATGGCACACCATCAGCATGTCGAGATGCTCGTCGATGGTGTTGATCGTGTAGGGACGCGTCGGGTTGGTGGATGACGGCAGGATGTTCGCTTCACCCGCCGCCGTGATGATGTCGGGCGCGTGGCCGCCGCCCGCGCCCTCGGTGTGGAAACTGTGGATCGCCCGGCCTTTCATCGCGGCAAAGCTGTCGCGCACGAACCCGCTTTCATTCAGCGTATCGGTGTGCAATGCGACCTGGATATCCATCTCGTCCGCGACGGTCAGGCAATTGTCGATCGCGGCAGGTGTCGTACCCCAGTCTTCGTGCAGCTTGAGACCGATGACACCCGCGCGAATCTGTTCCCGCAGCGGCTCGGGCAGGCTGGCATTGCCCTTGCCTAGCAATCCGACATTGATCGGCAGCGCCTCGACCGCCTCCAGCATGCGGTGGATCGCCCAGGGACCCGGCGTCACCGTGGTTGCCAGCGTGCCGACGGTCGGTCCCGTGCCGCCTCCCACGAGCGTTGTGGTGCCGCTGGAGAGAGCTTCCTCGGCCTGCTGGGGCGCGATGAAATGGATGTGGGTATCGATGGCGCCCGCCGTCAGGATCCGGCCTTCGCCCGCGATCACGTCGGTGCCCGGCCCGATGACAATGGTCACGCCCGGCTGAATATCCGGATTGCCGGCCTTTCCGATGCCCGAAATGCGGCCGTTCTTGATGCCGACGTCGGCTTTGACGATGCCCCAATGGTCGAGGATGATGACGTTGGTGATGACGAGATCGGCGACCTCGGCGGCCAGCCGCTGGCCCTGTCCCATGCCATCGCGAATGACCTTGCCGCCGCCGAAGCTGACTTCCTCACCGTAAACGGTGTGGTCCTTTTCGACTTCGATGATCAGTTCGGTGTCGGCAAGACGCAGCCGGTCACCGGTCGTCGGGCCGTAAAGGTCCGAATACGCCTGGCGCGTGATCGTAGCCATCTGCGTCTCCTACAATTTGCCCATGATCTTGGCGTTGAAACCATAGACCTTGCGGTCGCCCCCCAGCGCCACCAGCTCCACCGAGCGGTTCTGGCCTGGCTCAAAACGGACGGCCGTCCCTGCCGGAATAGCGAGGCGGAAGCCTTTCGCTTTCTCGCGATCGAACACGAGCGCGGCATTCGTTTCATAGAAATGATAGTGAGAACCGACTTGAATGGGACGGTCTCCGCTATTGGCGACATCCAGCTTGCGAACCTCGCGCCCCGCATTCAGTTCGATGGAGCCATCCTCGATAAAATACTCGCCGGGAATCATGGTGGCCTCGTTATGGAATCGGGTTGTGAACGGTGACGAGCTTTGTCCCGTCGGGGAAGGTGGCTTCGACCTGGATGTCGTGGATCATCTCCGGCACCCCTTCCAATACATCCGCTCGGGTGAGCAGCGTGGCGCCGTATGACATCAGCTCCGCGACCGTCTTGCCGTCGCGGGCGGCCTCGAGAATGGCTGCGGAGATATAGGCGATCACCTCGGGGTAATTGAGCTTGACCCCCCGCGCCTTTCGCCGTTCCGCCAACAATCCGGCGGTGAAAAGCAGAAGTTTATCTTTCTCACGCGGCAACAGTTCCATTGCCTGATCTCCCACCTACATTTCGTCTCACGTCGCCCATATGCGCGGCGTCGCGGCTCGCTTGCCCTGTCCGGCCTCACGCAGCACATCCCACACGCGGGTGAAGAGCGATTTGCCCTCGGACATCATCTCGCCGAGATAACGGCAGACGATTCCCTGATCGCGCTGACTCACGGAAAAGACATTGCGCGCCTTCTCGCCGAGACAGTCGCGAACACGGTCCGCCGCGTTGTCCGCGATGGGTCCGACATAAATCATGGTGCCGACGATCGGTCGTCCGCCGAGCGCGAACGCCGCACGGTTCAAGGGCGCGTCGCCTTGAAGGAAAAGCCGCTCGAACCAGACAGGACGGCCACCCAGCGATACCTCGATCCGCTGCTGCACCGAACCCCTCGCAAAACGCTCGCCCGCAGCAGGTCGTCCTAAACTCAGGAAATCCCAGCCGACATAGGTCGCATCCGCGGCCGCGAGCGTCACGCGCGTTCCGACGTGAGCGTCAGCGCCATCAAAAATAATGGTCTCCTGGGGAAGATACTCGCAGACGGCGCCGGCGCCGACATTGATCGAGGTTGTCTGTTTGCTTGGACCGTTTACGCTGCGATAGAACTTTGTCGCGCCAGGCGTCGTCAGGACAGCGCGCGTTCCTGACTCAAAATGACAGGTGATCTCCAGCCTGTCGCCGCCGGCAATTCCGCCAGGCGGGTGCAACAGGTAGATGTGGGCTGTGCCATCTGACTCGGGATGGAATGGACGCTGAACCACAAGCGGTCCAACATGACGCCGGCGCATCAATCGTGTTTTGCCATCGTGGTGTTCGAGCCAGAGTTCAAGCTCTGCACGCCAGCAATCGTCGTCCAAGGAAAACCCCCGTGCTGCGGCGTCATGATCGCCATGCGGTTATAACGGGAAAAAATGCAGCCCACAAGGTGCCGACGGAAGAAGTAATCCGGATAGCCGAATGACATAAGGAGCATAGACAAGCCGGCACGGTTTCTTGAGGTGGCGCGCGAACTGCGGCACACTCGTAACCGCTTTTTTCGAAGCTCATGTAAGGTTACGACGTTTGCCTCCGAACTTCGGAAAAGCATAGGGTGCGAGCAGCTTTATGTTTCCATACCGCTTTCGATTTGAAATGCCTGAGGATGAACGCGCGCCGCATTGGGTGCAGGAATTTAAAATCGGCGGGACTGGCTTTCGACCCGAGATTCTGCAAAACCTTTATAACTGAACTGACAGAGAGAGAACGCAGCATGTTGCGGGCGATCGCTATTCAAGCCGCCTCGAGGGCGGGAGCTGACCCACATGCACCGCCCCCTTTTGGCACGGCGGTGTTGCAGCACGATGAACGTCATCTGCGCCGCAAGGCGATCAAGCTGATGGATGGCAGCAAGGTCCTGGTCGATTTTCCGGAGCCTGTTGTGCTGGCCGCGGGGGACGCGCTTGTGCTCGACAATGGCGCTGTCGTTGCCATCGTCGCCGCCGACGAACCGCTCTACGAAATCACGGCGCGCAATAGTGCAGACATCGCCCAGCTCGCCTGGCACATTGGCAACCGCCATCTGCCGGCTGCGATCGCGGCTGACAGGATTCTGATTTTGCGCGACCATGTCATCAAGGCGATGCTGATTGGACTTGGCGCCACAGTGCGTGAGATCACGGCTCCCTTTAACCCGCTGCGTGGCGCCTATGCGGGGCACGGACATCAGCATGGTCACGACCACGCGCACGACCACGACCATGACCATTCACATGACCATGATCACGGCCATCACCACCATCATCATGATTGAAGCGAACTCTTGAACGGAATTGAGGACGGCAGTCATGGCATCGCGTAACGGTCCCCTCCGCGTGGGCATCGGCGGACCTGTCGGCTCGGGCAAAACAACGTTGACGGAGAAGCTGTGTCAGACACTGCGCCGGCAATTCTCCATCGCCGTCATTACGAACGATATCTACACCAAGGAAGATGCGCTGATCCTCGCGCGGCATCAGGCGCTTCCGGAGGACCGGATATTGGGAGTCGAGACCGGAGGCTGTCCGCACACCGCCATTCGGGAAGATGCATCCATCAATCTTCAGGCGATCGCCGAGATGAACCGCAAGTTCCCGGATCTCGACGTGATCTTTATCGAGTCGGGAGGCGACAATCTTGCCGCAACGTTCTCTCCTGACCTGGCCGATCTCACGCTCTATGTGATTTCCGTTTGTCAGGGCGAGGATATTCCGCGCAAGGGCGGTCCTGGCATCACGCGCTCGGATTTCCTTGTGATCAACAAAAGCGATCTTGCGCCTTACGTGAAGGTCGATCTCGAGGTCATGCGCGCGGACGCCATGCGAATGCGCGGCGACCGTCCGTTCGGTTTTACCGATATGATGCGCGGCGACGGCGTTCAGATCGTTATCGATTTTCTCATGGAGAACGGCGGATTGGACATGGCTGACGGACAGCCTGATGCATTCGGCTTGATGCGCGCGATAGAGCCTTTCCGCTTCTGATGGAATCAGAAGCGGGCTCTATGATTTTGATTTGACGCGTTTTCCTTAGAATGCTCCAAGCGGGCATCGAGCCTGTTCTGTCCGTTGTCCGCCTCAATCACCCGGACGTGCGGCCGCCTTGGCTCCCTCCACGCCGTCACTCGGGCTCGGTGCGTGCGCCTGCGCGAGCGCTGCCGTGAGCTTGGCCTCCTGTTCGGAGGACAGAGACGAGCGAATG
Source organism: Bradyrhizobiaceae bacterium (assembly GCA_044508545.1). GTDB lineage: Bacteria > Pseudomonadota > Alphaproteobacteria > Rhizobiales > Xanthobacteraceae > Nitrobacter. The sequence continues at coordinate 6,141 of JBIQHO010000087.1, forward strand.
AGATGCCCTTTGTATCCGGCAAGCTCCTTGAGAACCTTTTCCGGCTGTGCCTTCCGGATCAAAAGAAACAGGGCGGATGTATCCGGCTTGAGCGTTTCGCCGATCGACTTGATGAAGTCATCGTTGATTCCGAAATCCATCAAGCTGCCGGACAGAGCCCCTGAGCCGGCTCCAACCAATCCGCCTACCGCGAAACCGGCAAGTGGATTGAGAAACAGCAGGCCCACCAAGCTTCCCAGGATCGCCCCATTCAATCCGCCGGTGGTTGCCCCGATGCGAACGAGATTGACGGACTGCTTAATGCGAACGCTGCCGTCACTATCGCGGATGGCAACAACGGCATCTTCAAGGTCTATGAGATATTCCTTCTGCAGTCGGGTAAGGTCAGTTAGAACCCGATCAGCATCATTCTGATTTTCAAAGCCTACAATTACCAGATCAGACATTCTGAAATTCTCCAGAGCAAGAGTTGGTCTCGATGGCGTTATGCTTTAGCGCGGCCCCCTCGGTCCCAACGTAAGGCGCGTTACTCCCACCGCGAGATTGATGCCGACATTCAGTTCGACGGACAGCGGCTGCAACACGACCGATCTCCGCGACCCGCCGATCAGAACGTTCGCGCCCAGACCAGGTCCGAAGGCAACATTGCCGCTGGCGCCGACATAGGTGCCCCTCATGGTGCCGGGACCGATGCGGGAATTTCTAGCGAGAACTGCCCAGGACAAGATGCCACCCTGAGTAATGCCCAGATCGAGACCCACCCGGTTGATGCGCCCTTCATAGATATAGCGGCGCGCCGGACGAACCTTGTGGAACACGCAGCGAAGCGACTGCGTGGATCCCAGCACCAATCCAACCCGTACGTCTGCCGAACATATCAATCTGCCGACGCGAAGGAGATCGGCGCGCGCGGGCGATGTGACAATGCACATCCATGTGATGACGCCCACGACACCGATCAGACTTTTTCTCAACATGCCGGGATCCTTTCAATTCCTGCCATTGCGCTCGTTTCACGCCCTCAGGGGCAGAAATCCCGGAAAGCCCGGACCCGGTTGGTATAGTACGGGCAGAGGTGCCGTGCGGGCGGTTCTGTCCAGAAGGACGGCCGCGGCAGTCATAAATCCTGCGCCGCACTGGCTGGTCGCCGCGACGACCGCTGCGGATCCGGCGGGCGGGGACGACTTTTGTCCTTGCGCGCGTTGCGCACTGAAGTCCGAAATCACTACAGATATCTCTGCCCGAGCGATGATGATGTCATGAAGCCGACAGGACAAACGGAAGCACCCATGACAAAACAAGAATGCAAAAACACGAATGCAGAAGTCGACGCACAGGCACCGTCCTTAATTATTGAGCTTGCTTGCGCCTGAGTTGGAGCACTTCCGGCGAAACTATAGAATCGCCCCGATACTCCATATCTTTAAATTGTCCGTCCCTTTTCTCTAACGAGTTTTACGCAATTTCCGAAGCCGCTACGCACGTTTGCTGGAATGGCGCCGGCTCAAATACATTGCCCGAATGTCCTTGATTGAAAACAACCTTCGGTCAGACATCACAGCAGAGAAAAAACGATAGATCAAGACAATATCATCGTTACGAACGTTAAACGTCAGCATCTTAGGGCCTGATGAATCCGGTTGCCGGTAACGTCCTCCTTCGCAACAATCAAATACGCCCCAGATTTATCGCACCACATTGTGGTACGATTCTCCGTTTCAATCAGGTTACGTTGTTGAGGAAAATCGTCCATTGGCCATTTTGAGATCTTCCGTGGAGATCGTCCGGCGGCAGATACAATCGCTGTCCGGTGTCGGGCTTCTGCTGGGGGCCGTGTTCTTTGCGGCGGCGCTCACGCCGTCGCTGATTCCGCGGCAATATCTGACACAGGGCGCCCTCGCGGGAGGCTGTTTTGCGATCGGTTACGGCGCCGGCGTGTTGTGGCGCTGGCTGTGGCGCTATCTCGAGCTTCCCCAACCGCCCGACCGAATTCGCTCCGTCACCAATGCAGGCGTCGCGGCTCTATGCCTTGCAGTCATGGTCACATTTCTCTGGAAGGCAACAGGCTGGCAGAACTCGATTCGCGCCGTCATGGGCATGGAAGCAGTCGAAAGCTCCCGCCCTTTCAAGGTTTGCGCAATCGCAGCGATCACGTTTCTGGCGATCCTGGTTGTGGCGCGCCTTTTCAGCGTCGTGACCGGCTTTCTCTCCACCCACATTCGCCGTTTCATTCCAAGGAAGGTCGCCAATGTTGTCGGCCTGCTTTTGGCGGCGCTGCTGTTCTGGTCGATTACCACCAACTTCCTTATTCGCACTGCGTTTCGAGCGCTCGATACGTCGTTTCGTGAACTCGACGCCTTGTTCGAACCCGAACGGCAGCAGCCGACTTCTCCTGGAAAAACGGGAAGCGCGGCATCCCTGCTGACATGGATTGAACTCGGTCGAACCGGCCGCCGGTTCGTGGCGTCGGGGCCCAGCGCTGACCAGATCAGCGCATTGACGGGGCGGCCCGCCCTGGAGCCCGTCCGCGTTTATGTCGGCCTGCGCAATGCCGCGACAACGCGCGAGCGTGCCAGGCTCGCGCTGGCTGAGCTGAAGCGCCAGGGCGGCTTTCAACGCTCCGCCCTCATCATCGTTACGCCGACCGGTACAGGCTGGATCGATCCGTCGGCGATGGATTCGGTCGAATATCTTCACGACGGCGACATCGCCAGCGTCGCGATGCAATATTCCTATCTCAACAGCCCGCTTTCGCTGATGTTTCAACCCGAATATGGCAAGGAGGCTGCGCGCGCACTGTTTGCCGAAATCTATGGATATTGGACCACGCTGCCGAGAAACGCGCGTCCTAAACTGTACCTGCACGGCCTCAGCCTCGGTGCCTTGAACTCCGAGAGATCGTCGGAGTTGTTCGAGACGATCGGCGATCCCATCGCCGGCGCCCTTTGGAGCGGGCCTCCCTTCGAGAGCCGGATCTGGCGCTCGATCACGGCGAACCGCAACGAGGGGTCTCCTGCCTGGCTGCCGCAATTCCGCGATGGCCGCTTTGTGCGATTCATGAACCAGGACGGATCGACGGTCCCCGCCGATGCGCCCTGGGGTCCGATGCGCATCGTCTATCTGCAATATGCAAGCGACGCGATCGTGCTGTTCTCATATCGGTATGCGTATCAACGTCCGGCCTGGATGCAGGCGCCCCGCGGCCCGGACGTTTCTCCGGAATTACGGTGGTACCCGATCGTCACCATGCTTCAGCTCGCGGTCGACATGCCCGCCGCGAACAGCACGCCCATGGGGTATGGCCATGTCTATGCGCCGGAACATTACGTGGATGCATGGATCGCCGTAACGGACGTGCGCAATTGGTCTCCCGAAGCGATCGCAAAGCTCAAGACGTATCTCGCGAACAGGGCAAGGCGCGAAGTCGACGACACAGGGGCTGACAATCCGTATTCGGACCGGGGTGGATGAGAATCCAGCCTGCGATGGCGGCTATAGGGTTATCAGCACAGTCTGGACGATCGTATTCAACCCGATCGATATCGTGACAACACCGACCACGACCTGCAGGCCACGATTGACCCAGGTCAGGAATTTCGCCGAGGCCGCGATCGGCAATGCGATCGCCGTGGATAACGCCCCCATTCCAATCATCGAGCCGACGCCGAAAAGCAGCACGTAGAACAATCCCTGCATGGGATCCTTGGTCTGCGATATGGTTAGCACGAGCAGCGCGGCTGATCCGGCCATGCCATGCATCAGCCCGACCAACAGCGAGCGCCAGCGAAAGCCATGGCTGTGCTCGTGCGCACTCAAGGCATGCGGCACCTCCTCTCCGGCGTGAGCGTGGACATGAATGTGCCGCCTGCCGTCGCCATGGGTATGCTGATGGAAGTGAACATTATCGCGCCACAGCCGCCACAAGACGTGAGCGCCGAGCCCGACCAGCATGATGCCCACCGCCGTCTCCAGCCGTTGCTCGAAATGTGCGGGGATGGCCTGGCCGAGCACCAGCGCCACGCCGGCGAACAGGAACAGCGTGATGGTATGCCCCATCCCCCAGGTCAGCCCGTGCTTGACGATATCGCCGACCTGGCTTCGCCGCGCAGCAATGCTCGACACCGCGGCGATGTGATCGGCTTCCAGCGCGTGTTGCATCCCCAGCACGAAGCCAAAACCCAGAAATGCCAGCATCGCAAAGGGCTCCAATTTGAATGGGACGAAACTAGAGCATTTCCAACAAAATGCGCAGCGATTTTGCGTCCGGAATTGCTCCGGCCGGCACTCGCCCATCAACCTGCCCCCATTTTCTTCTTACTGCGTCACAAAAGTGTCGCCGCTTATTGTGCGACTCGCGCCGCACACCATGGGCACCTCGATGCGAAGCAGCTCCACCCGCGGCGCCGGGAGAATAGAGCCGAGCCGACCTGGTTTTCATTGAGCGTGCGCGCTTCGCTGCGCCACCTTGTCGCTCGGGTCAATGCGGCGCTCCTCATCCGGCGTGATGGTCCAAGCGGTCAAAATATAGACAGGAGACGGGCGGGGAAGATCGTTGTAAAGTGATCGCCGGTGTTGGACCAAGTCACATTTTCGGCGCAGTCGGGTTTTCAATGGGTGCGCTTTCGATGCGACGTTCATTTCAATCGTCAGGCCAAAATGTCATCCATAGCCCCGAGGCTTGTGCGCGCAGCGGCCGTTGCCGCGGTGCTTGCGCTGTCGTCACCCGCGTTCGCGCAATACGATGTCGATCCTGAAATCCGCATTCAGCAACTGGAAGACCAGTTGAGAACGCTGACCGGGCAGAACGAGGAACTGCAACATCGGAATCGGATGCTGGAGCAACAGCTGCAGCAGTTGCAGCCGGCAGGCGCGCCGCCTGCCGTTGCCGCCGCTCCGCCGGCGCAATCGGCCCCGACCTACCGTCAGCCGGCCTATGATCCTGGGGGAGGGCAGGCGCCCGTCGTCCAGGAGCAGCCGGTCAGCGTCCCGGCGCAAGGCCATCGCGGTGATGCTTTCGATCCCAGCCGGAATCCCAGCGCGCCGGGTGCGCCGCGCGCGCTCGGCGGCGGCCGCATGCCGATGCCGGAAGGGGCCGTGGGCTCGCCCGGCGGCCGGGAAGCCGGCGCGCCGCTCGACCTCGCCAACACCAGTCCGCGGCGCTCGGGAGGCTACCCGGCGCCCGACGCAACTCCGCCCCATACCGGCGGCCTGACCACGCTGCCGCCGTCGGCGTCGCCGCGCGACGAATTCGATCTGGGCATCGGCTACATGCAGCGCAAGGATTATGCGCTGGCCGAGGAAACCATGCGCAATTTCACGCAGAAGTACCCGTCCGATACGCTGACGGGCGATGCGCAGTACTGGCTGGGTGAAAGTCTGTTTCAGCGCCAGAAATATCGCGAGGCGGCCGAGGCTTTCCTCGGCGTCACCACGAAATACGACACCTCGGCGAA
>JBIQHO010000520.1:0-1687 GCA_044508545.1 Bradyrhizobiaceae bacterium
ATTATGCGTCAGCGCCTCGATCGCGGTGACACATACAAATGATGCGAGTTCCAGGTCGTCGACGCGGAGTTCGTTCCGGCGGCCCTCAAGATATGTCCTGAACAGGGTGAAGTTTTCGCGGTTGAAGACTTCCACGTCCTCAAGCTTGCCAACACGGGGAATCTGCTCCGCCAGCACCCGATGCAGCTTGGGATTGACGCGGTGTCCCTTCACTGCGGCCGCAACCATCTTGCGCACCGCCGTTTCTACGGGCTCAGCAAAGACCTCCGCCAATTCGCCCCGCACCGCTTGCATGATCTCCTGCTGGTGGCGATCGATGACGGCGGCAACGAGCGCCTCTTTGCTTGGGAAATACTGATAAAGCGAGCCGACGCTCACCCCCGCCACTTCCGCGATGCGGTTGGTGCTGGCCTTGTCGAAACCTTCCTTGACGAGAATGCGAGTGGTCGCCTCAACCAGCGCGTCGACCGTCGCTCGCGAGCGCTCCTGAGTGGCGATTTTCCGGGCTTTTGTAAGCGGTCTGCGAGCCACTTTTCCACGCCGTCAATGCGAGTACAAAATACGAGCGATCGCTCATATTCTGCCTTATGCCACAACGACAGGCAACGCCCCGCGCAGCATGCGCAGAGCGTAATCTCTCAGGAGAACGCGACATGCAGGACACATTGCAACGATTGTTCCAATACAAGGCATGGGCAGACGACGAGCTTTTGACCGCGTTGGCCCGGCTTGATGGCGAATCCTCCGTCATTGGATTAGCCGTAAGAGCCCTGAGCCACAGCTATGTCGTCGATCGCATTTTTGCCGCGCACATGAGACGAGAGCCTCACACGTACACATCGGCCAACTTGAACGAGATGCCGACGCTGGAGGTTTTGGCCGCGGATATCAGAAAGAGCGACCGAGAGTATATCGACTATGTATCGTCGCTTGATCGTGACCGATTGGCGGAATCGATCGACTTCGCGTTCACGGATGGCGCGCCGGGCCGAATGTCCCGCGAGGAGATGCTGATGCATGTGATCACCCACGGCATCGGTCATCGCGGGCAAGTCAGCGCTCTCATGTTACTCAATTCCCTTCCAGCAGCGAAGGACGGCTTCACCACCTATCTGCACGAAGCGGAAGCGCTGACCAGAAGGCGGACAGCCGCGTGACGAGCGCAGACAAGCTGGGTGAGAATAGCCGTACTATGCTGGAAGCGGGAGCTTGAGGCGCGCCAAGGCCGCCTCAAGCTTCCGGATGCTTCCAATATTTTTCGCGAGGCGCGCTTCCATCGCACGCCGCGTCGCCACCGTGTCGTCAGACTGATCGATCTCGACATCGTTCCCGCTCGCCCGGCACTCAAGCACGAATGCCGAGAGCCCACGGTTTCTTCACGCGAGCGGTATCCATTCTCGGGTCAGGCCCGAGGACATGCTTGGCTCGTAAACACCATAATGTCTTCCGGCGATTACCAGGCTTCGAGCACCTTGATCTTGCCGCCGCTCCACTGAATGTAGCCGAATGTGGACGGCCCGCTGTGGTTACCCGGCCCCCAGTTCAAGGGAGGCGTCAGGCCCGGTTGCCACGATCCCAACCCTTCGAGCGCGGCGATGAACTTTTTCCGCGTCAGGTCTTTGCCCGCGGCTTCTGCTCCCTTATGAAAGGCGATTGCCCCGACCATTCCGAGATAAGAATAGTATCC
>JBIQHO010000088.1:0-11580 GCA_044508545.1 Bradyrhizobiaceae bacterium
TCTTCTCTTGCGAAAGAGGGTGATGAGCCGCAAGGCGGCGAAGCGGGTGAGGGGTCGCTGTCCGCCGCCAATCACCCCTCACCCGGCTCGCTACGCTCGTCCCCCTCTCCCGCAAGGGGGGAGGGTTCGTCAGAACCGGTCGAGACTCTGAGACAGAAAAACATCTGCTGCGTCGGTGACGACGACCAGTCGATCTACGGCTGGCGGGGCGCCGAGGTCGACAACATCCTGCGCTTCGAGCACGATTTTCCCGGCGCCAAGGTGATCCGGCTGGAACGCAACTATCGCTCCACCGGCCATATCCTCGCCGCCGCCTCGCATCTGATCGCACATAACGAAGGCCGGCTCGGCAAGACGCTGCGCACCGAGGACGTCGATGGCGAGAAGGTCACCGTCACAGGGTCCTGGGACTCTGAGGAGGAAGCCCGCGCCATCGGCGAGGAAATCGAACAGCTTCAGCGCGCCGGCGAAAAGCTGAACGAGATCGCGATCCTGGTGCGCGCCTCGTTCCAGATGCGCGAATTCGAGGACCGCTTTGTCACGCTTGGCCTGCCCTATCGCGTCATCGGCGGTCCGCGCTTCTACGAGCGCGCCGAAATCCGCGACGCGCTCGCCTATCTGCGCGTCATCAACTCCCCGGCCGACGATCTCGCCTTCGAGCGCATCGTCAATGTGCCCAAACGCGGCCTGGGCGAGGCCACCGTGCAGATGCTGCACGAGATCGCCCGCAAGCGGCGGATACCGCTCAGCGAGGCCGCCCGCGCCGTCGTCGAGACCGACGAGATGAAGCCGAAAGCGCGCGGATCGCTGCGCGCCTTGCTCGACTGCTTCGATCGCTGGCGCGCGCAGCGCGACGCCATGCGGCACACCGAGCTTGCCGAGATCGTGCTCGACGAAAGCGGCTACACCGAGATGTGGCAGAAGGACCGCTCGGCCGACGCCGCGGGCCGGCTAGAGAACCTGAAAGAACTGGTGCGCTCGATGGAGGAGTTCGAGAACCTGCAAGGCTTCCTCGAACACATTTCGCTGGTGATGGATCGCGATGGCGGCGCGGATGAGGATGCCGTTTCCGTCATGACGCTGCATTCCGCCAAGGGACTCGAATTCGACAACATCTTTCTCCCCGGCTGGGAGGAAGGACTGTTTCCGCATCAACGCGCGCTGGACGAACAGGGGCGCGCCGGCCTCGAGGAAGAACGCCGCCTCGCCCATGTCGGCCTGACGCGGGCGCGCCGTCGCGCGAAACTCTACTTCGCCACCAACCGGCGCATTCACGGCTCATGGTCGACGACGATCCCGTCCCGCTTTCTCGATGAACTGCCCGCGCAAAATGTCGAGATCACCGAATCCAAAGGCGGCTCGGGCTGGGGCGGAACGGGCGGCTACGGCCCCTCGCGCTTCGACAATATGGAATCCTTCGGCTCGAGCTATGCGACGCCCGGCTGGCAGCGCGCGCAGGCCAACCGCGGCCGCGGTGGCTTCAACGAGGCCGGCGCGGCATATGCCGGCAGGTCGAATTCGAAGCGCGCACCCCTCACCATCGAAGGCGAACTGGTCGCCAAGTCCAGCGGTACAACGTCCGCCTTTTCAACGGGCGACAGGGTCTTTCACCAGAAGTTCGGCTACGGCAAGGTGACGCGGATCGACGGCAACAAGCTGACCATCGCCTTCGACAAAGCCGGCGAGAAAAAGGTGGTCGATAGTTTCGTGGAGCGGGTATAGCCGATTGCGAAACAACACGCAGGTTCCTATCTGTTGACCCGCGTTCTCCATCGTCCTGCCATCGCGCCGCGATAACCGACCTTCGTTCCCTGTTCCGTCCGCTCACAGCGTGTCAGCCCGCATGTCGCCTATTATTTCCGTTTCCGGCCTGTCGAAGACCTACGCCTCCGGGTTCACGGCGCTGAAATCGATCAATCTCGGTATCAAACGGGGCGAGATTTTCGCGCTGCTGGGTCCCAACGGCGCAGGCAAGACGACGCTCATCAACATCATCTGCGGCATCGCGAACGCGTCAAGCGGAGAGGTGCTGGTCGATGGCCACGACATCCGGCGCGACTATCGGACGACCCGCTCGCTGATCGGCCTCGTGCCGCAGGAACTGCATACCGACGCGTTCGAAACGGTCTGGGCCACCGTCAGTTTCAGCCGCGGGCTGTTCGGAAAGGCGAAGAACCCCGCTCACATCGAGAAGGTTTTGAAGGACCTGTCGCTGTGGGACAAGAAGGACAGCAAGATCGTCACGCTGTCCGGCGGCATGAAGCGGCGCGTGATGATTGCGAAAGCACTGTCGCACGAGCCGCAGATCCTGTTTCTCGACGAACCGACCGCGGGCGTCGATGTCGAACTGCGCAAAGCGATGTGGGACGTGGTGCGGACGCTGCGGGCTTCGGGCGTCACGATTATTCTGACAACGCATTACATCGAAGAGGCCGAAGAGATGGCCGATCGCGTCGGCGTCATCAACAGGGGAGAAATCATCCTGGTCGAGGAAAAGGCCGCATTGATGCAGAAGCTCGGCCAAAAGCGGCTGAAGCTGCATCTTCAGGGCAAGGTCGACGCCGTGCCGCCGCCGTTGGCGGCTTACAACCTCGAGCTTGCGGGAGACGGCACCGAGTTGATCTATACCTACGACACCCGAAGCGAACATACCGGCATCACCAGCCTGCTGAGCGACCTCCGGGACGCCGGCATCAGGTTTTCCGACTTGGATACCACCCAGAGTTCGCTGGAAGAAATCTTCGTCAGCCTGGTGAGGGCCTGACATGAACTTCGAGGCCGTGAAAGCGATCTACCGTTTTGAGATGGCGCGAACCTGGCGCACGCTGCTGCAAAGCATCGTCTCTCCTGTGGTGTCGACCTCGCTTTATTTCGTGGTGTTCGGCGCGGCGATCGGCTCGCGCATCACGGAAGTCGAAGGCGTCAGCTACGGCACCTTCATCGTGCCAGGGCTGGTGATGCTGTCGGTGCTGACGCAAAGCATCACCAATGCATCGTTCGGCATCTATTTCCCGAAGTTCATCGGCACCATCTACGAGATCCTGTCGGCGCCCGTGTCCTATTTCGAAATCGTGCTGGGCTATGTCGGAGCGGCCGCGACCAAGTCGATCATCCTCGGCCTGATCATTCTGGCGACCGCGGGCCTGTTCGTACCGCTGCACATCCAGCATCCGGTATGGATGCTGTTGTTCCTGGTGCTGACCTCCGTGACCTTCAGCCTGTTCGGCTTCATCATCGGCATCTGGGCCGACGGGTTCGAGAAGCTGCAAATGATTCCAATGCTGATCATCACGCCGCTGACATTCCTCGGCGGCAGCTTCTATTCGATCGGCATGCTGCCGCAGAGCTGGCAGACGGTCGCGCTGTTCAATCCGGTCGTTTATCTCATCAGCGGCTTCCGCTGGAGTTTTTACGAGATCGCCGACGTCAGCCTGTCCGTCAGCATGGGCATGACGCTGAGTTTTCTCGTGATCTGCATGACGATTGTGTGGTGGATTTTCAAATCCGGCTATCGGCTGAAAAGCTGAACGCCGCTTGATGCGGATCAAAAAGGGCGCGGCCCGGTTGCTTCCGGACCGCGCGCCTTGCGATGCAGGACGTATTTATCGGCGATAGCAGTGATAATGCCCATGCTTCCAGTAACCGCGGCATCGATGGTGGTGATGATCCGGAATGCCGAGCACGCCCTTGACGCCGCCGACCGCACCACCGACGCCGGCGCCGATCGCGCCGCCGATCGCACCGCCGACCGGACCAGCCGCACGGCTGCCTTCACGCGCACCCTGGTTCGCGCCGCGCTCCATGCCTCCAAACACGCCTTGTGCGTGCGCCAGATGCGGAATGGAAACGAGGGCCAGCGCGGCGGCCACGGCCGCCGCCGCGAACTGAATCCGGATAGAAGCTGTCATCGGCAATGCTGCGATTCTGGTCTTCATGTGTGCCTACATCCTCTGCTGGTTTGGCCGCGAACGGGCCATGATCAAAACGGATCGGGACAAATATAACGCAATCGTGTTCCAAAAGTTCCGAACCGCGGAAGTGGCGGTCGCTTGCTGCCGAACTCCCTGTCCATAGGGCTTTGTGATTTGTGCGCGCTGCCTCGGCCTTGGTTATGCCGTTTCGACATTTAACGATGACGAAATCCGCTACTGGAAGCAGAACCGTTTTGAGCGCATATAAGAGACGGGGATTTCAGGCTGCATCCGAGGCCCAGGTAAATGCGTATGTTTCTTATTCCCGTCGCCGGTCTGCTGCTTCTTGGCGCGGTCAGCGTCGCGCAGGCGAAGGTGTCGATCCTTGTCGACAAGGACAATCAGAAAATGACCGTCTCCGTCGACGGCGTCGAGCGCTATCATTGGCCGGTATCGAGCGGGAATCCGTCTCACGAAACTCCGAACGGCCGCTTCCAGACCTTCCGCATGGAAGCTGACCATTTCTCCAAGGAGTTCGACGACGCGCCGATGCCGCACTCGATCTTCTTCACCAAGGCCGGTCATGCCATCCACGGCACGTTTTCCGAAGGCAGTCTCGGCAGTCCCGTCTCGCATGGCTGCGTGCGCATCTCGCGCGCCAATGCATCGACCCTTTATGCGCTGGTCCGGAAAGAAGGCGTCCTCAATACAACCGTCACGCTGACCGGATCGTCCCGTGTCGCGTTGGCGCGCAATCCCCGTGGCAAGCGCAAAACCGATGTCGCCCGCCATAATCCGCCGTCGGACGATCAGCCTTATGACGCTGCGGGAAGTCCGGTCGAACTGACGCCGGGACAGATTGCGCCAACTCAGCAGCCGCAGGCCGCCGTTCGCGACGACGACGGCTATATCTATCCGGCCGACGGCAGTTCCAGCGATCAGCGCTATCCTGCGCCGCGCAGTTCTCGCCACCTCCGCGATGCGCAGAACGTTCCCCGGCGGCAGCAATATTACTCTAGCGATCAAGCCGATTATGGTTATGCGCAGCCCTATCCGCCGCAGGTTTACGCGCCGCAGCCCTATCGGCCGCGCGGCCTGTTCACGGACTTCGGCGACTGACCGACGAGACGATCGTCCCGTATCAGTCGAAGCGGATCATGCCGGACACCGACGTCGTCATCATCGGCGCAGGCCATAACGGGCTCACCTGCGCGGCCTATCTCGCGATGGCCGGACTGCGGGTCAGGGTCGTGGAGCGGCGCAAAATGGTGGGCGGCGCTGCGGTGACCGAGGAATTCCATCCGGGATTCCGCAATTCGGTCGCGGCCTACACTGTCAGCCTACTCAATCCGAAGGTCATCGCGGACTTGCGGCTGCACCACCATGGCCTGCGGATCATCGAACGTCGCGCCCAGAACTTCTTGCCCGCGCCCGATGGCCGTTACCTCCTCACCGGCGAAGGCCGCACCGCGGCCTCGGTCGCCTGCCTGAGCGAACGGGATGCGGTCGCGATCGGCGGCTTCATGCGCGAACTGGACGAAATCGCCGACGTCATCCGGCAGTTCGTGCTGCGCGCGCCGCCGAACCTTGTTGAAGGGCTCGGCATCAACACCGCGCATGAGTTCGTCAATGCGGTCGGCACGGCGGGCATCCTGCGCGGCCTGTCGCTGGAGCAGCAGCGCAACCTGCTCGACCTCTTTGCGCGATCGGCCGGGGACATGCTCGACGAGCGCTTCGAAACCGATCTGGTCAAGGCGCTGTTCGGCTTCGACGCCATCGTCGGCAACTATGCGAGCCCCTACGCGGCAGGCTCTGCCTATGTGATGCTGCACCATGCTTTCGGAGAGGTGAATGGCAAGAAAGGCGTCTGGGGCCACGCCATCGGCGGCATGGGCGCGATCACCCAGGCGATGGCAGCGGCCGCCCGCGGACATGGCGCCGAGATCGAAACCGGGGCCGGCGCCAGCGAAGTCGTTGTCGAGCGCGGCCGCGCGGCGGGCGTGATCCTCGACGACGGACGAACGATCCGCGCAAGATATGTCGCAGCAAACGTCAACCCGAAGCTGCTCTATACGCGGCTATTGCCCGCCGGCTCCCTGTCTCCCGCCTTTCTCACCCGCATCCGCAACTGGCGCAACGGCTCCGGAACGTTCCGGATGAACGTGGCGCTCTCCGCCCTGCCCTCGTTCTCCGCGCTGCCGGGTACGGGCGACCATCTCAGCGCCGGCATCATCATCGCGCCCGGCCTCGGTTACATGGACCGCGCCTGGCAGGATGCGCGGCAGTTCGGCTGGAGCCGCGAACCGGTGGTGGAGGTTCTGATCCCATCCGTGATCGATGATTCCCTCGCCCCGTCCGGCCGCCATGTCGCGAGCCTGTTCTGCCAGCATGTCGCGCCGCAATTGCCTGACGGCGCGTCCTGGGACGACCGCCGCGACGAGGTCGCCGACCTCATGATCTCGACCGTCGATCGCTACGCGCCGGGCTTTGCGGCCGGCGTGATCGGCCGGCAGATCCTGTCACCGCTCGACCTCGAACGCGAATTCGGACTGCTGGGCGGCGACATTTTCCACGGCGCGCTGACGCTGAACCAGTTGTTTTCGGCTCGTCCAATGCTGGGGCACGCCGACTACCGGGGACCTTTGAAGGGTCTCTATCATTGCGGCTCCGGCGCGCATCCCGGCGGCGGCGTCACCGGCGCGCCCGGCCATAACGCCGCGCGCACCATCCTGCGCGATCACCGGGCGTTGTTCGCCCGCCGGTGACGGCTCAAGCAACCAACAGTGCGTAAACGAATACCGCCGGCGTCAACCCGAGCACGATGGCGCTGACAACAAACGCCCATATGATGTCCGCGGCCGCGATCCCGGACGTTCCTCCCGCCGGCTCGACCTCGCCGATGTTTTGCGATTCCATGACGCCCCCGCGTTCTGCTTGCAAAGCACCGATATCGGTCAACCTTTAAAAAACTTCGCCGCGATTTCGCTGTGATTTGGACACAGGAGCTACCGGGGATTAACCCTCGCGGGCACCCGCGCAATTCGCGGCAACTCGTCGCTCCCGTCTGCTGACAAGGCCGTCGAAATCCCACGCAAAACTTGATATCAGGCCATGGATAAGTCTGTGGATACACCTGTGGAAAAACTGTGGAAAACGATCCGGGAAAGCATGCAACAACCGTTCGGATTTGCTGGAGGACGCCGTGATCGTCCGGAGTGTTCCGGCGCCGCATCGACCGGAAGCGGGGCTTTATGATTTCGATGTGACGCGTTTTCTTTACGCGAACCGGATTCCACTTCGCTCGAAAACGTAGCGGTATCCATGCCGCTCGAAAACGCTATAAGTTTCCGATTTGTGCCAAGGCGAACCTTTGGCAAACGCAGGCGAGTAACTGGGGGTTGGTGTGCTGAACATTCTTGGCCGGGTCTTTCTCACGATCGTTATCCCGATAGTCGGAGGTTACCTCGGCACATCATTGAACACCTTCGACATTTACCTGCTCCTGGCGACGTCATGGTCGTTCTGGGCCTACGCGCAACCGGGGCCCCAAGAGCTTTGGCAAACGGGCGGCTGGGCCGGCGTTCTGAAGGGCTGGCTTCTCATGGCGATCGCCGTGCTCCTAGCGGCCGGACCGGCCTATGGCGTCGGCTATCTCATTGCCAGAGCCTGGGACACGACCGGATCCTGAACTCCCGTCCGACGGACTTTCATGACCAACGCTGTCACGCCGGCGACCAGTCGCGCCACCTTCGCCATCGGCGAGGAGCAGGTCGCGCGGCGGGTGGTCGACCTCCTGACCGAGACACTTGACGACGGCGAACTTGCGATCGCCGCATTCGAACACAGCGACGGGCGCTGGGGCATTTCGATGCACTTCGCCGCTCCGCCCGATGAAGAGCAAATTCGCGCGCAGGTCACGCTGGTCGCCGGCGATGCGGTCGCGCAAACCGTCGTCTTCGATACCATCGCCGCCAGGGATTGGGTTGAAGCCAGCCTCGAAGGACTGGCGCCGGTCCCCGCCGGCCGTTTCGTCGTCCACGGCCGCCACGACCGCGCGCGCGTGCCGCCGAACAAACTCGGCATCGAAATCGAGGCGGCGCTGGCATTCGGCACCGGTCACCACGGCACAACCCGCGGCTGCCTGCTGCTGCTCGATCAGGTGCTGCGCAGCAAGATGCCGCGGCGGGTTCTCGATCTCGGCGCCGGCACCGGCGTCCTCGCCATCGCCGCGGTCAAGGCGCTGCGTCGGAAAGTGCTGGCCAGCGACATCGACCCGCGTTCGGCGACCGTGGCGAAAGAGAACGCCGCGCTGAACGGCGTCGGCTATCTTGTCGAGTCGATCTGCGCGACCGGCCTTTCCGCGCCGCCGTTTCGCGCCCGCGCGCCGTTCGATCTGGTGCTGGCGAATATTCTCGCCAATCCGCTGCGGCAGATGGCGCCGGTCATGGCAACTCACCTTGCATCTGAAGCCATGGTGATCCTGTCGGGACTGCTGCCGCATCAGACCCGCGCCGTGATCGCGGCCTATCGCGCGCAGGGGCTGGTGCTGATCCGGCAGATGCGGATCGACGGATGGTGCAGCCTGCTGATGCAGAATCGAGGATAACGCTCGCCCTGCTCCGCCATTGCGGACACCATCCCGGAATTCTAGAATACCCGCGCAATGTTCGAAGCCCACTTCCAGACCTTCGAGGACCTAGAGGGTGGCGTCGCGCTCACCGCCCGCCTCGCCGCGTTTCGCGAGGAGTTGCACCGGCGGCAATTGACCGGCTTCGTGATTCCGCGCGCCGACCAGCAGCAGAACGAATATGTCGCGCCCTCCGAGGAGCGGCTGGCATGGCTCACCGGCTTCACCGGATCGGCCGGTCTCGCCGTCGTGCTTGCGAAAGAGGCCGCGGTGTTCGTCGATGGCCGCTACACGTTGCAGGCGGCGCAACAGGTGGATACTCACGCCTGGGCCATCGCCTCACTGGTCGATCCGCCCCCCGAAAACTGGCTGGCGAAGCATCTCGGCGCCGGCGACCGGCTCGGCTACGATCCCTGGCTGCATACGTCCGCGGCGGCGGAGCGTCTCGCAAAGGCTTGCGCGAAGGCCGGCGCCGACCTGATTCCCGCCGAGACCAATCCCGTCGACAGCATCTGGACCGATCGGCCCGCGCCGCCGCTCGGCCCGGTCACGATCCATGGCGCGAGGTTCGCGGGCGAATCTGAGGCCGACAAGCTGGCGCGCATCCGCGCCGAGATGACGAAGCTCGGCGTCGACGCGCTGGTGCTGTCGGATTCCCATGCGGTGGCCTGGACCTTCAACATCCGCGGCGCCGACGTCTCGCACACCCCGCTGCCGCTGTCCTATGCGCTGGTGCCGAAGGACGGCCGCCCCGTCGTGTTCATCGACTCCCGCAAGCTCTCCAATCTCAGCCGCGATCATCTGGAGCGCAACGCCGAGGTGCGCGAACCGGATGCATTGACGTCCTCGCTCACCGAGTTCGCCGCGAACGGCGCGGCCATCGGGCTCGACAATGCCACCGCCGCCGACGCGTTGAACCGCCTGATCACGGCCGCCGGTGGCAAACCGGTATGCGGCAACGATCCGGTCGCGCTGCTCAAGGCAGTGAAGAACCAGACCGAAATCGCGGGCGCGCGCAGCGCGCACCAGCGCGACGCCGTGGCGCTGACGCGGTTTCTCGCCTGGATCGACCGCGAGGCGCCGAAGGGCACGCTGACCGAGATCGACGCCGTCGAAGCGCTGGAAACCTTCCGCCGCGACACCGGCGCGTTGAAGAACGTCTCCTTTCCGACCATTTCCGGCACCGGGCCGAACGGCGCCATCGTGCATTATCGCGTCACCCGCAAGAGCAACCGCCGCATCGCGCCCGGCGACCTGCTGCTGATCGATTCCGGCGCGCAATACGAGGATGGCACCACCGACGTCACCCGCACCATCGCGATCGGCCAACCGACCGCCGAGATGCGCGACCGTTTCACGCGCGTGCTGCGCGGCCACATCGCCATCGCGCGTGCGGTGTTTCCCGACGGCACCACGGGCGCGCAGCTCGACACGCTGGCGCGGCAGTTCCTCTGGCAGGCCGGCGTCGACTTCGAGCACGGCACAGGTCACGGCGTCGGCAGCTATCTCTCGGTGCATGAGGGGCCGGCGCGGATTTCGAAACTCGGCACCACGCCCTTGAAGCGCGGCATGATCCTGTCCAACGAGCCGGGCTATTATAAACGTGACGCATTCGGCATCCGGATCGAGAACCTGGTGCTGGTCACGGCCGCGGAGATTGCCGGCGCGGAGAAAGCCATGAACGGCTTCGAGACCCTGACGCTGGCGCCGATCGACCGTCGCCTGATCGACCGCAGCCTCGGCGCAGACGAAACCCGCTGGCTCAACGATTATCACGCCCGCGTCCGCCGCGAGGTGCGTCCGCATCTCGACGAGGCCACAAAAGTCTGGCTCGACGCGGCGACCGAGCCGCTGGCGTAGAGGGCGCGACTTGCTTCATTCGTGCCACGAAAACTCGCGTGGCACCATTCGCGCAAGAAACAATCCGGCAAGGCCCCGGAAAGGAGTTCCGGGCGGCCAACCAGGTCCCATCTCGTGGGGAATGGCGGCACAACAAAAAGCCCCGTCATTGCTGACGAGGCTCGCTGAGCGTCCGTTTCAGTACATCCGTGAACGGGCGCAGAACCCGGAGCCGCGCCTCCGATGGAAATCGAAGAGACTCCGTATTTTTTTCGCACGCGCCGGCATCGGTCCTCGGGCCAGCCCCCCCGAGGACGCCCGAAAACGTATCCAAAAGCGCGCGTCCCGGTACATCCGCGGGCCACGGCGCTTTCCGATTTTTCCGCATGAAGCGCCGCCATCGTCACGACGGCGCGGCCATGATCCCAGGATGATCTTGGATCGAATCGATCCAAGATCATGAATGTGATCGACGCCAAGATTTCAGGAAGCGGGATGCAGGCGGAAAACCGCTGCCCCGTTTCCTCATCCCGCTTTATGCGAGCGAGAGGTTTTCCGCGCTGACCTTGCCGCGCATCTTGTCGGTCTTGGCCTCGAAGTTGACCTTCTGGCCCTCATTGAGGCCGCTGAGGCCCGCGCGCTCCACCGCACTGATGTGCACGAACACGTCATTGCCGCCGTCGTTCGGCTGGATGAAGCCGAAACCCTTCTGGCCGTTAAACCACTTCACTGTCCCTGTCGTCATCGGAGTCGTCCTTGTTCCAAAGCGCGCACATACGCGTTCTCGCGCAGGATTGCGCAAGCCATCCAATCTCAGCGATGTCTTTGGAAAGGAGCCTTCGGTCTCTGAAAAGACCCGCGGCGCTCTAACAAAACCAATGCCGGCAATCGAACGCCCTTACTGTAGCATTTCTCCGCTGAAAAGGCAAATCCCGGCCTGCCCTAGCATTTTGGCAGATCATGACTATATCGGTTCCATGACCAAGTCTCCGCCAAGCCCCGCACAACAGGCGCGCAGCGAACGCATGCGTACGCCCGCCATCGAGGGCGCGAAGGCGCGCGCCGACATCGAAGCCCGCGACATCGCCGTCCGCAAGAACATGGAACGCCTGCGCGCGCTGCGACTCGCCAAGGAAGCCGAAGAGGCAGCGCAGCCGAAGCCGGTGAAAGCACCGGCCCGGGGCAAGAAGGCAGCGCCCAAGC
>JBIQHO010000521.1:0-1686 GCA_044508545.1 Bradyrhizobiaceae bacterium
GGCGAGACGTTCCTAGTCCGGCATGGCGGCACCGGCCCGCAAGCGCATGACCATGTGACGCGGCGATTTGCGGAGTTGGGTCATCATCCACGAATAATTCGCTGGGAAGTCGGCCGCGAGACGCTATTCCACATGGTCGCCCAAGGCTGGGGTGTAACGATCACCACGGAGTCGACGGCATCCATTCCCGTTTCCGGCCTTGTCTTCCGCTCCATTGCCGACGAATCGGAACAAGCGGATTTTTATGCAGTCTGGTCGCCATCCAATTGCGGTCAGGCGATTCGGGACCTGCTGGAACTGGCAGGCAAGGTGCGGCGTGAGTTGAGCCAATGATCGGCGGAAAAGCCTTATTGCTTCTAAGAGAAGACCGGAGCACCGTCATCCCATCAAGGCCAAACCGCTACGCGGTGGCACTACGCGCCAGCCTTGATCGGATGCCGCCGCCCCGGCAGGGGCTTGGGAAGCAAGTAAGGCAGGAGGTGAGCGCAGGCGCTCCACTTCCGACAGCAGGAGCCGCGCAACTTGAGGTATCGACACTTGCGGAACAGGTCATCTCCTCTTATTATAGGCAATATAACTACTAAATAGGTGTTGCCATGGAAGAAGCCGTTTCGGCAGCGGATGCCAACCGTAAATTTTCGCTCATCCTGCGCAGCGTGCGTGAGGGACACAGCTATGTCGTGACGAGCCATGGGCGGCCCGTTGCGCGGATCGTTCCCGCGGACAAACGCGAAAGCGTGGTGTCCGGTGCGCGCGCGGCATTGCTATCGCGCCTTGAGCGCCAGCCTGTCGTCAATGCCGGGCACTGGACACGCGACGAGCTTTATGAGGACGAGCGGTGAAGGTTGCGCTCGATACCAACATCTTGGCCTATGCGGAGGGTATCAACGGCATCGAGAAGCGGGATGTCGTTCTCGAGTTGGTGCGCAACCTGCCGCAAGAGGCGGCCATCATTCCGGTTCAGGTGCTAGGCGAACTGTTCAATGTTCTCACGCGCAAGGCCGGAAGGTCGCGGGCCGAGGCCCGCGAAGCCCTTCTGGACTGGCGCGATACCTTTCCGGTTGTTGAAACCGCGCCGGAGGTCATGCTGGCGGCCGCCGATCTCGCCACCGATCACCATTTCAGCATCTGGGATGCGGTCATTCTTTCCGTTTCCTCACAGGCTGGTTGCCGGTTGCTCCTGTCCGAAGACCTTCAGGACGGTTTTACATGGGGCGGGGTAACGGTCGTGAATCCCTTCGCCTCTACGCGTCATGCGCTGCTGGAATCGCTGTTAGGAGGGAGCGGTGCTTAGGGCCAATCATCCTATTCGCCGCCGATTGCCCGCTATGGCCGCACGGTCTTCGATTTCGTTTCCGTTTCTGATTTTCGCGCTGCTTCATGCCTGTTTGAGTTCAATCAGGAACAGGCATCCGCATGGAAGACGAGAACAAACCGCCGCCGGATGAAGCATGGAAACCGGCCAACGACAACTACCACCGGCAGGCGCTGGACGACGACAGCGACATTCCGCCCTGGCGGCGTCTGGACAAAGTTGTGCTGTCCATCGCCCGCCTGATCGGCAGGCAGATGGCAAGGGAAGATTTCGAGCGGCTGCGTGCTGCCAATGACAATGACCCCGGAACACCCAAGGAGGACGGGGCCGAGAAGGATTAGATCGAACGGAGATTCCCCATGACCCGCGTT
>JBIQHO010000522.1:0-1683 GCA_044508545.1 Bradyrhizobiaceae bacterium
CAACAAGACACTCATTGAATCCCCCGATCCCCTGCACACAGGGTACTCGAACACCTGTTCGAGTCAAGGGCAATTTTCAGACCGGCGAATTGACCCGCGGCAGAGCAGTCGACGCCAATCCGATACCGAGCGCAATTGCTGCGATGATCGCGAGCACACGGCGCTGCGCTTCGAGAAATGCTTCGCCGGCCGCCGCGCGAGTCGATGCGTACGCGGCATCAACTGCCACCTGAACGGATTGACCCCCAGCACCGGCGGAGCCGTCCCGGCGACATTCCGGCGCCACCTCCATCGGTGTTCCGGATGCCAATTGGCTTGTCGCGCAATCGACAAAGGCCTTTTCGGCGATGTCGATCAGGCCGGGACCAACGCCGGCAGCTTCAAGGTTCGCAACGTACTCGGGTCGCTCCCCCTGCACTGCTTGCGGAGCTTGCCCCGCGACGAGCGAGAAGAACACCACTCCGATCAAGGCCAGTCCGATGGAGCTGCCAACCTGCTGAACGGTAGGAAGCAGTCCCGACACCGAACCCGCGTGCGCGGGTTCGACCGTCGCAAGGATCGCGGTTTGCAGTGGTGCCACGAACAGTCCGAGACCTGCGCCACCGAGAAGCAGCGGACCGGCGAGCGCGAGCCAGCGTGGATCGGTTCCTTCGCGTTCGAGGATGATCGACAGCGCGATCAGCGAGCCGGCAAAGACGACCATCCCCAGGATCAGAACACGGTTTCCGAGCATCCGGTACACCGCCGATGAGAGAACCGCCGCCACGCCCATTCCGACGGCCCACGGCAGCGTCATGACGCCCGCTCGCAATGCGGAGAACCCGAAGCCGAACTGAAGGGTGAGACTGATGGTGAAGATCAAGGAAGTCAGGGTTCCGAAGAAAACGAACGCAAGAACCGCGCCGATTGTGAAGGCTCGGTCGCGGAAAAGCTCGAGACGAAGGACCGGATCGCCGCCTCGTTTCGCCAAACGCGATTCGTAGAGCACAAACGCCACTGCCACCGGCGCCGACATCGCGAGCATTACGACAAGACCTGTGGGCCATCCGCGCGCCCTTCCCTCGGCCAGGGGAAGGATCAGCAGGAACAGCGCCAGTGATGACAGTGCGGCGCCGATGAGGTCCAGTGAGCGCACATGCTCAGCGCGAGCATCGACGAGATGGAAATATCCGAGAATCAAGGCGGCGATGCCGATCGGGATGTTGACGAAGAAGATCAGGCGCCAGCCCCAGTCGAACAGATTCCAGTCGATCAGCAGCCCACCGATCAGAGGCCCGCTGACCGTTGCGAGCCCGATGGTCGCACCGTAGATCCCGAAGACTCGCGGATGCCTGGCCTTCGGAAACAGGCCCGAGATGATGGCAAACGTCTGGGCGGACATCGAACCGGCCGCCAATCCTTGCAGACCCCGGAAGACGATCAACATCGTCGCGCTCTGCGCGAGCCCGCACAGCAACGAGGCAACCACGAATACGGACAGGGCGGTCAGAAAAACAACTCTACGGCCGAACAGGTCCCCCAGCCGCGCTGCAGTGATCAACGAACACGCGAAAGCCAGGATGTACACGCTGACCATGAGCAACTGCGCCGATACGCCTGCTTGAAGATCGACGGCGATACTCGGAAGCGCGACGTTGACGATGGTCGCGTCGAGCAATTGCATGAATGCCGCCGCCAGACTCG
>JBIQHO010000523.1:0-1680 GCA_044508545.1 Bradyrhizobiaceae bacterium
TCGCGATCTGCTTCCGCTTTTCGCGTTGCCGGTCCGCCCTGGAAAGGCTGCGAGCGATAACTCGCGCGGCGTGACGGACGGATGCAATGCCGGCGGCCATTTACGTTGAAGGCGTGCTTTTGCTGCGATTGAATGGCGATGTGCGGAGCCCTGGCGCGATCTTCGATAACGGCGGCAATGCGCTTGATCGACTCGACCGGATGGTCGCGAATTGCATACGTTCGAGCGGGGTTGACGTAAATTGACTAGCAAGTTAAAAACCAGCCCGGTTGGTGGCAAGAATCCGTCAAGGATCGGCTGCTCTCGAAGGTGACACGCCTAAGGTGAACGCCTACGCGGTCGAAATGCCACATACCTGGGGGAGGACGAATGTCGCAGGATTGCGCTGGTGAGGCAGGTGCGTATTGAGTGCCGTTTCACCCGTTTATTCGCCATCGCGAAATCCTGACGGAGCGCAAGGCTCCGCGGTCCTCGTTGCTGACGACATCCGAATGGCCTTCGGTGGCGTGGTTGCGCTCGACAAGGTGTCCATCGCCGTCAGCGCCGATGAACTGCTGGCGGTGATCGGGCCGAACGGCGCCGGCAAGACCTCGCTGATGAACTGCCTCAGCGGCTTCTATCGGCCGCAGCAGGGCGAGGTCCGGTTCAACGGCGCCGTGATCTCCGGCATGGGGGTCCACAATATCGTGCGCGCCGGCTTGGCGCGAACCTTCCAGGGCACGCACATCTTTTCGAACATGACCGTGATCGAAAACATCATGGTCGGCCGTCACATTCATATGAAAAGCTCGATCCCGTCGGCATTTCTCTACTTCGGATCGTGCCGGCGCGAGGAAATCCGCCACCGCGAGGCGGTCGAGGAAATCATCGAACTGCTTGAAATCGAATCGATCCGGCACCAGCCGGTCGGCAGCCTCGGCTATGGTCTGCGCAAGCGCGTCGATCTCGGCCGTGCGCTTGCGCAGGAGCCCAGCATCCTGCTGATGGACGAGCCGATGGCGGGAATGAATACCGAGGAGAAGGAGGATCTCGCGCGCTTCATCCTCGACGTCCGTGAGGCGCGGCGGATCCCCGTCGTGCTGGTCGAGCACGACATGGGCGTGGTCATGGACCTCGCGGATCGCATCGCGGTGCTCGATTTTGGCCGCAAGATTGCCGAGGGGACGCCGCGCGAGATTCAGGAGAATCCGGCGGTGCTGAAGGCGTATCTGGGCGAGGGGAATCGCTGATGCTGCCGATGCGCACCATTCCGCAGTTGTTGCTTGAACGCGCCGAGGCTTCGCCGAACCAACTCGTCGAGCGGCACAAATATCGCGGCATCTGGCGCGAATACAGCTATGGCGATGTTCTGGAGAAGGTGCGGTCCCTTGCGCTCGGCCTCGACGCGATGGGCATTCGCCGCAATGAGACCGTCGCCATCATCGGCGAGAACGAGCCGGAGAATTTCTGGAGCGAGTTCGCGGCGTTCTCGATCGGATGCAAGGTCGTTTCGCTCTATCCCGACCTGACCGCGGACGAGATCGAATTCCTGCTCAATGACAGCGAGGCGGTCTGTCTGGTCGCGCAGGATCAGGAGCAGGTGGACAAGGGGCTCGCGATCCGCGATCGCGTTCCGCGGTTGCGCCAGATGATCTACTGGGACGACACCGGGATGTGGTCCTATCATCACGAGCGGCTGAC
>JBIQHO010000089.1:0-11486 GCA_044508545.1 Bradyrhizobiaceae bacterium
AACCGACGCAAACCCCGTCATATCGCCCTTGGGGCGCTTGTCGAGCATCTGCTGGCCCTCGATCATGTAGAATACCGTCTCCGCGATGTTGGTGGCGTGGTCGCCGATCCGCTCGATGTTCTTGGCGCAGAACATCAGGTGAATGCAGAACCCGATATTGCGCGGGTCCTCCATCATGTAGGTCAGGAGTTCGCGGAACAAAGAGGTGCAGATGGCATCCACCTCCTCGTCTCCCTTCCAGACCGCCATCGCCGACGGCAGGTCGTGCGCCGCATAGGCGTCAAGCACCGACTTGACCTGCGACTGCACGAGGTCGGTCATGTGTTCCAGGCCGCGGATCAGCTTGAGCGGATGGAAATCGCTGTCGAGCGCGACCACGCGCCTGCCGATGTTCTTGGCGAGATCGCCGATCCGCTCCAGATCGATGGCGACCCGCATGGCGCCGACGATCGCGCGCAGGTCCACCGCCATCGGTTGCCGCCGCGCGATGGTGCGCACGGCACGCTCCTCGATCATGCGCTGCAACTGGTCGATCTCGGCGTCGGTGTCGACGACGCGCGCGCCGAGCGCGGCGTCGCGGCGGATCAGCGCATCCACAGACTCGACGATCTGCCGCTCGGCCAAACCGCCCATCTCGGAAACCAGCCGCGTCAGCTCCTGCAGATCGTCGTCGAAAGCCCTGGCGGTGTGCTCGAAAGCCATTTCAATTCTCCCCGCGCATGCGCGCGCAACGTCAGCCGAAGCGGCCTGTGATGTAATCCTGGGTGCGGCGGTCGGCGGGCGAGGTGAAGAGCTTGTTGGTCGGTCCGAACTCGACCATCTCGCCAAGATACATGAACGCGGTGGTGTCCGAGACCCGTGCCGCCTGCTGCATGTTATGGGTGACGATCGCGATGGTGTAGTGATCCTTGAGTTCGTCGATCAGTTCCTCGACCTTGGCGGTGGAGATCGGATCGAGCGCCGAGCACGGCTCGTCGAACAGGATCACCTCCGGCCGCACCGCGACTGTCCGCGCGATGCACAACCGCTGCTGCTGGCCGCCGGAGAGGCTGAGCCCGTTGGCGTTGAGCTTGTCCTTGACTTCATTCCACAAGGCGCTGTTGCGTAGCGCCCTTTCCACCCGGCCATCCATCTCCGATTTCGGCAATTTCTCGTACAGGCGGATGCCGAACGCGATGTTTTCATAAATCGTCATCGGGAACGGCGTCGGCTTCTGGAACACCATGCCGACCCGCGCGCGCAGAAGATTGAGATCGAGCCTGGGGTCGAGAACGTCGGTATTGTCGAGCAGCACCTGACCTTCAACGCGCTGGCCGGGGTAGAGGTCGTACATGCGGTTGAAGATGCGAAGCAGGGTCGATTTGCCGCAACCCGAGGGACCGATGAAAGCGGTCACGCGATTGGCGGCGATCGACAGGTTGATATTCTTCAGCGCATGGTGCTGGCCGTAATAGAAATTGAGGTTACGGACGGCGATCTTGGCCGGAGCGTCGGGATCGATCAACGATGCCGGAACGGCGGCATGCGCGGAGAGGGCAGCGGAAACATCGGTCATTTTGCGGTCCTCTCAGAGCCGATCAACCTCGCACCGATATTCAGCGCCAGAACAGCCAGCGTGATCAGCAGCGCGCCGCTCCACGCCAACTGCTTCCAGTAGGCGTAGGGACTCTGCACGAAGTTGTTGATGGTGACGGGAAGGTTCGCGATGGTGTTCGTCAGGTCCACGCTGAAGAACTGGTTGCTCAGCGCGGTGAACAGCAGAGGTGCCGTCTCGCCGGCCACGCGCGCGGTCGCGAGCAGCACGCCGGTGATCAGTCCCGCCCGCGCCGCGCGATAGGCGATGCGCCTGATGACGAGCGAGCGCGGCAGACCGAGCGCGGAGGCCGCCTCGCGCAACGGATTCGGCACCAGCATCAGCATGTCTTCCGTGGTGCGAACCACGACCGGAATGACGATCACCGCAAGCGCAAGCGAACCCGCGAGCGCCGAAAAACCTCCCATCGGCACCACGACCGCGCCATAGATGAACAGTCCGATGATGATCGAGGGCGCGCTGAGAAGGATGTCGTTGATGAAGCGGATCACCGGCGAGAGGCGGTCGTGCCTGCCGTATTCGGCAAGATAAGTGCCCGCGAACAGGCCGATCGGCGCGCCGACGCCGACCCCGATCACGGTCATGATGACGGAGCCGACGATGGCGTTCGAGAGGCCGCCTTCGGAGGCGCCGGGCGGCGGCGTGGTCTGAGTGAAAAGCTGCCAGCTCATGCCGGCCAGGCCATTGTAGAACAGCGTGAACAGGATGAGCGCGAGCCAGGTGACGCCGAAAGCGGCGGCGGCAAGGCACAAGGCGCGGACGACGATGTCCCGGCGGCGGCGGGACGCATAAATCGGATTCATGACTTCACCCGAACAGGAGCGATCTCTGAACAAACGAAGTCGTTCGTCCGGAAAATCCGCTTTCGGCTTTTCGGATCATGCCTGTTTCCCCGCCCTCTTCTCCAGCCGCAGCAGCATCAGGCGCGCAGCCGCGAGCACGAAGAACGTCAGCACGAACAACAAGAGACCGAGCAGCATCAGGCTCGACTGATGCAGGCCGTCGCTCTCGGCGAACTCGCTGGCGATCGCCGCGGAAATCGTGGTGCCGGGCGCGAAGATCGACGGCGAGAGGCGGAACGAGTTGCCGATGATGAAGGTCACCGCCATGGTCTCGCCGAGCGCGCGGCCGAGCGCCAGCATGACGCCGCCGATGACCCCGACGCGCGTATAGGGCAGCACGACGTGGCGCACGACTTCCCAGGTGGTGCAGCCGACTCCATAGGCCGCCTCCTTCAGGACCGGCGGCACGGTCGCGAACACGTCGCGCGAGATCGCGGTGATGAAAGGCAGCACCATGATCGCGAGGATCAGCGAGGCGTTGAACAGGCTCAAATAGGACGGCGGACCGCCGAAGATCGAGCCGAGGACCGGCACGCCCGCGAACAGGTCGATGAAGAACGGCTGCACCGTATTCGCAAGAAACGGGCCGAGGATGAAGAAGCCCCACATGCCGTAGATGATCGAGGGAATGCCGGCGAGCAGTTCGATCGCCATGCCGATCGGCCTGCGCGCCCATAGCGGGCACAATTCGGTGAGGAAAACCGCAATGCCGATGCCGACGGGGATTGCGATCGTCATGGCGATGACCGAGGTCAGGATCGTGCCGTAGAGCGGGCTCAGCGCGCCCAGCACCGGCGGTTCGGCGGACGGCGCCCAGCGCTGCGTCGTCAGGAAGGCGCTTCCAAACTGCACGATGGCGGGCCATGACCCGACGATCAGCGAAACGATGATGCCGCCGAGCAGCAACAGGACCAGGACCGCGCTGATCCGCGTGATCCAGTAGAACGCCCTGTCGCCGAGCCTGAAGGCGTTCAGCGCGCGAGCGCGGTCATGAGAGCCCGCCTGCTCCATCGCGCCGCCATGAACGGCCATTTCCGCCACGCTTGTCCCCTGTTTCCCGCTACGCATGATGTCGGCAGACTTGCTGGAAACGCTTTCTCGCAAGCGCTCCTGAGGAATGAAGGAGCGCCACGGCGCTCCTCCACGGCCGCGATCAGCTCCTGATCTCGGAGGTCCAGGTCTTCTCGATCTGCCTGACGACCGGCTCCGGCATCGGGATGTAGTCCAGTTCCTCGGCCATCTTGCCGCCTTTCTCGAACGACCACTTGAAGAACTTGATGGCCTCCGCGGAGGCCGCCTTGTCGGCCGGCTCCTTCTGCATCAGGATGAACGTCGCCGCGGTGATCGGCCACGAAGCCTCGCCCGGCTGATCGGTCAGGATCACGTAGTAGCCCGGCGCATGAGCCCAGTCGGCGTTGCTGGCCGCGGCCTGGAAAGAGGCGACGGTCGGCTGCACCGTCTTGCCGGCCTTGTTGATGAGCGCGGCGTAGGTCAGCTTGTTCTGCCTGGCGTAGGCATATTCGACATAGCCGATCGAATTCCGCGTCTGGCCGACATTGCCGGAGACGCCTTCGTTGCCCTTGGCGCCGACACCCGCCGGCCACTCGACCGCCGTGCCCGCGCCGACTTTCGATTTCCATTCGGCGTTCACCTTGGACAGGTAGTTGGTGAAGTTGAACGAGGTGCCCGAGCCGTCCGAGCGATGCACGACGGCGATCGCAGCCGAGGGCAGCTCGAGCTTCGGGTTAAGCTTTACGATCGCGGGATCGTCCCACCTGCTGATCTTGCCGAGATAGATGTCGCCGAGCAGTTCGCCCGAAAGAACCAGTTCACCGGGCCTCACGCCTTCGACATTCACGACGGGAACGATCGCGCCCATCACCATGGGCCACTGCAAGAGGCCGTCCTTGTCGAGCTTGTCGGCCGTCAGCGGCGCATCGGTCGCGCCGAAGGTCACGGTCCTGGCGAGGATCTGCTTGATGCCGGCGCCCGACCCGATCGACTGGTAGTTCAGCCCGTTGCCGGTCTCCTTCTTGTAGGCATCGGCCCATTTCGAATAGACCGGAAACGGAAAGGTCGCGCCCGCGCCGGTGATGTCAGCCGCCCTCGCCGGAAGCGAAAAGGCGGACGCCGAGGCGGCAACGAGGCCGGCGGCGGCGATGGCGAAGAGATTCATGTGTGGTCTCCCTCGTATCGAGCGGAGCGCGAATGCGCTCATGACGCCCGTTTAAGTGCGGTCGATGCTGCTTTTACGAAGGTTTGACGACAGCGGGATGACAGCGGCAAGCCATTGCAACCATTGGCCTTCAGGCGGAGGGGACCGCTTGCGCCAGTGGGAAACCCGCCGTGAAGGTCGCGCCATGGCCGGGCACGCTTTCGATCAGCAGGCGGCCGTGATGACGGTTCAGGATATGTTTCACCAGCGACAGGCCAAGGCCAGTGCCGCCCTGAGCGCGGCTGTCGCCGACGTCGACGCGATAGAAACGTTCGGTGAGGCGCGGCAAATGTTCGGGCGCGATGCCGGGACCGAAGTCCCGCACCACCACGCGGAATTCCGGAACGCCGTCGGGCGCCGCATCCATCATCGACGACACCACGATCCTGCCGCCCGACGCGCCGTACTTCAGCGCGTTCTCGATCAGATTCTCGAACAGTCGCAGCAACTCCTCACGATCGCCGGCGATCATCACCGGCGTGCCCGGCAATGCGACCTCGATGTCGACCTGACGCTCCACGGCCAGCGGCTCGAGTCCGTCGACGACCTGACGCACGATCGGAATGAGATCGACAAGCGTGTCCGGCCGCACATGCGCCGACAGCTCGACCCGCGACAGCGACAGCAGATCGTCGATCAGCCGCGCCATGCGCGTCGCCTGCGCATGCATGATGCCGAGAAAGCGGTCGCGGGCGCCCGGGTCGTCGCGCGCCGGGCCCTGCAGCGTGTCGATGAAGCCTGACAATGCCGCCAGCGGCGTGCGCAACTCGTGGCTTGCATTGGCGACGAAGTCGGCGCGCATTTCCTCGACCCGGCGCAACGGCGTCTGATCGTGGAACGTCAACAGCATGCAATGATCGATGCCGCCGAACGCGGTCGGCACCGGAACCGGCGTGATGATCAATTCCATCCAGCGATCGACCGGAACATGATTGAGATAGGTCGCCCGCCGCGTTTCCCGCGTTGCGATCGCCTCGCGCAACGCCGTGACGATCTCGGGCGAGCGCAGCGCGAATTGCGCAAGCTCGTTCTTGCGCAACGCCGGCACGAGTTGCGCCGCCGCGGCATTGAGATGGATGACACGGCCGGCCCGATCGAGCAGGACGTTGGGATCTGGCATGCCGGCAATGATGGCATACGCCGCCGCGGTCTCCACCGGATTGGCGCCGAGTTCGGTTTCGCGCGATGCGGCCGGATCGTGAACCTGCCAGGGCACCAGCGCCGCAGCGGCGATGCAGACAAACGCGGCGATGGCGCGGGAGAGCTGCAGGCCGCCGAACACGGTGAGCGCAGCGAGCACGAGCCCTGCAACCAGCAGGATAAGCGCCGACCGGCGCAGCCGATCCGGCCAGGATGCGGATTTCGCGACCAACACAGCCATCCTGGAAGCGGCTCCTTCCGCGGCCGCGTGAATGCTGTCAGGCGCCCGAGTCGCCATGCTCGCCCAGGCAGGATACCTTACCCGCAGGCTCGACGCCGGCCGCGGGTCGCGCATCATGCGCGCGTTTCATGCGCTTGCTCATGACGACTTCCCGGAACGTCAGCAGGATGATCGAAATAACGAAGGGCACGACATAGTAGAGCAGCCGGAACAACAGCATGCCTGCCAGCAGGTCCTTCTTGTCCATCTGCCAGAGGCCGACCAGCATGGCGGCGTCGAACACGCCGAGCCCACCGGGCGAATGGCTCGCGAAACCGAGCAGCGTCGCAGACACGAAAATCACCGCGACGAAGACAAAGCCGACATTGGGCTGATCGGGAACGAGCACATACATCGCAAGCGCGCAAAACCCCAGATCGACGATTCCGATCAGGATCTGCAGCAGAGTCAGCGGGCCGCCCGGCAGCACCACGGTCCACGATCCGCTGCCGACGCGGCGCGGCCGGATTCCGACCCAGATCACATACCCGATCAAACCGAGAATAATCACGATCGCGATCAGCCGATTGAACCAGGCCGGAAGCTGATCGACGCTGGTTGCGGCCTCCGGGTGAACGGCGATGCCAAGCCCGAGCACGGCCGCGTTGCCGAGCCAGAACGTGAGACCGGCCAGAAAGCAGACCTTTGCGACGTCGATCGCATTCAGTCCCCAGGCGGAATAGACGCGATAGCGCACTGCGCCGCCGGTGAAGACGCTGGCGCCGACATTGTGGCCGACCGAATAGCTGGTAAAAGCCGCGAACGCCGTGATGCGGTAGGGAATATGCGTCAGGCCGATCGCACGAACCGCAAACAGGTCGTAGAATGTCAATGTGAAATAGCCGGCGGCGACAAACAGGGCCGACAGCGCGATCGAGCGCGTCTCGGTTCGCCGGATGGCTTCCATGACCTCGTCGACATCGATGTCCCTGAGGATATGGACCAGCACGTAAAATGCGACCGCAATGATCGTGACGCTGATCGCAACACCGAGCTTGTGCAGGATTTGCTTCCGGCGCAGAATCGAGATCGCTCCGCGTATTGATCCTAGCATCGAGACCTCGAATTGCAGTTCACGGCAAAACGTCCGCCGCTCCGCATTCATTCACGTGGACAACGTCGTAGCGCGTATTGGTTCCCCGGGCCTGCTTCAATCGCGTTGAACCAGACCCGTCGCTTATCTTTTTGTTCGAGCATGATCTTTTCCGAAACCGGTTTCCACTTTTCGGGATCATGCTCTAATGGAATTCCGCCGGCGTTAACAAAGCCTTTTATTTCAACAAATCAGAATATTGTTTCAACAAATCAAGAGCGTCCCGGCGGTTCGCCGGAGGCCGCCTGGCGCGATACAACCATGTCGCGCAGCCACGAGCCTATTGCGCACCCGACAAGATAGGCTCCAAACATTGCCAAACCAAGGTCGAGCCAGTAACCGAACCGGCCGGGAACCACATGCGTCACCGCCGCGACCACGAGCGCTGCGACAAATATGGACAGCGCCTGCATGACCCGCTTCGTAACTCCCCGGCCGCGATGGACCACCGCGATCCAGCCCATGGCGAACCCCAGCAGCAACGATCCAGCGAGCCAGCCCCAGTGAAACTCCGCCAGATAGACCATGTCCTTACTGCCTCACAATGAAGTCGATGCGGCGATTTTTCGCCTTGCCCTCGTCGGTGTCGTTGGAGGCGATCGGCTGGGCGCTGCCGTAACCCACCGGCTTGAATCGGTCCGCGGGCATTCCGGCCTTCACGAGGTAATCCACGACGGCCTGCGCGCGACGCTCCGATAGCGTCTGGTTAAAGGAAGCATCGCCGTCGCTGTCGGTGTAGCCGACGATCTCGATCGTGGCCGTCGGACAGCGCAGCGCAGTTTCCGTCAGCCGATCCAGCAGGCCGATGGAATCCGGATCGAGCGTGGCCTGGCCGGTCTCGAACTGGATCGTGCGCTTGCCCAGCAGATCGGCGAACAATTGCTGACAGACCGCCGGATCGACCGGAGCCGGCGCAGGTTTGACCGACACTTCCAGCTTCGCCTGCCAGCCACGCGGCAGATCCTTGGGCAGATCGGCGCGGAGCTGCCTTGCCGCCGCATCATACAGCGCATCGCCGGAAAGCTCGACGTCCCGGTCGGAGACGACAAGTCTTCCCGTCGACAGCCGCGACAACGATCCGAGCGCTCGCGTGACGACCGCATCAAAACCCGCCGGCGCGCCGAGACTGGCCTTGAGCTTGTCGACGACCTTCTCGCCGAACTTGCGGCCGGCGGATGCGGCGATCGCGGCATGAACGGCATTGTCGGGCACATATCCGGTCAAGGTCAGCGTCGCGGCAACCGGATCCTTGTTGGCCTCGAAGATATAGGGCGGAGCATGAATGTCGTTGGTAACCGAATATCCCTCCGGCAGGTTTTTCAGCGCCGCCGCGATCGCCTCGCGGCCGCCGAGTTCACGCGCCATGCCCGACAGGGTCACCGTCATATCGGACATCGTGGCCTTGCCGGTCTTGAGCTTGCCGATTTCGCCGATCAGCAATGCGGCCGCTGTTTCGAAACGCGGCGGCGCGCCGCGGGACAAATTCATGTGGTCGGCGATGTCGATGCCGGAAAATGTCGCACGCGCGGCATCCAGCAGCTTATTCCTGACCACCGGCAACGGCGCGTTGCCGCTGAGCGTCACCTTGCCGACATCGCGCTCGATGGTCCAGACGAACGGCCTGGCCTCGGCGACAAGGGCGGTATGATCGTTGACCAGCCGTACACCCGGCACCGCCTCGACCGAGGCCAATGCGCTGCTGCGCTCCTGCTCCGAAAACGCCTCGGCGGAGAACGTGAGATCGCGGCCGGCGGCGCTGATCGTGGTCTTGTCGAGAACGCTGCCCTTGAGCGCGGCGTCGGCATTCGCGCTCAGATCGGCTTCCAGCGGACCTGTCGTGGTCCAGGCGGCCAACGCCCAAAGAATGACAAGGGGGATGACGCCCGGCCACCATTTGCTGCTCCACCTGAAGAGTCCGCGCATCCGATATCCTGTGTCGCGCAAAACCTGCCGGCGCGCCGGCGGACCGGATCGCGCAATCCCGGCCCGGCAACCCAAGCGCACCGGCGAAGCGGTCTGCCGATTCGGCCGGCGGCGTGCTGGAAATGAAGAGAAAACAAACCCTTGCCGGGCTGTCAAACCGGAAATAGGGCGGGAGCCTCGTCGCCGCGGCCGGGAGGTTCGGATAACCGTTTCTTCAACCGTTTCCGGCTAAGGACGTCATCAGCGACAAGGTCGGCCGGTCAACTCGATGAAGCAGCTTCGCAACGCCGTCATCCGCACCGGGCTTGAGGCGCTGTATTTCAGCGGCGCTCATCACCTGCTGCGACCAATGTTCGCGGGCATCGGAACGATTTTCATGCTGCACCACGTGCGGCCGCGCCGAGACAATCCGTTCCAGCCCAATCGTCACCTGGAAGTGACCCCTGAATTTCTGCGCATGACGCTCGCCCATGTCCGCTCGCGCCGAATCGATATCGTGACCGCCGACGAGATGCATCGTCGCTTGAGCGAGCGCGACTTCTCGCGACGGTTCGCCTGCTTCACCTTCGACGACGGCTATCGCGACAACCGCGATTTCGCGCTACCCGTGATGCGCGAATACGACGCGCCGCTCACGGTCTATGTCGCGAGCGACTTCGCGGACGGGGCAGGTCGCATCTGGTGGGTCACGCTCGAACGCATCATCGCGGTTGCCGATCGCATCGACAGCACGATCGGAAACACCTCCATACATCTCGACACCCGCACGGTCGAAGACAAGCAGGCTGCGTTCACTCAGATCCACGACCTGCTGCGCGGGCTTCCGGCTGATCGCGACATCGCGCCCGCGATCAGCGAATTGTGCGCCCGCCATGGCGTCGATGAGGCCGCTATCAGCCGGGAGCTGTGTCTGTCCTGGGACGAGCTGAAGCCGTTCGCCGCCGACCCGCTGGTCGCCATCGGCGCGCATACCGTCAGCCACTGCAACCTCGCCAAGCGAAGCGAGCAGCAGGCGCTTCAGGAGATCACAGCCAGCCGGGCCCGGATCGAAGCGGTGTTGCAGCGCCCCGTGGTCCACCTCGCCTATCCCTATGGCGACCGCGACGCTGCGGGGCCGCGCGAGTTCGCTCTTGCGAAGGCGGCGAGTTTCAAGACCGCCGTCACCACGCGGCCAGGCATGATCTTTCCGGAAAATGCGGAGCATGCGACGGCGCTGCCGCGAATTTCCCTCAACGGACATTATCAGACCGCGCGCGTCCTGCCGGTGCTGACATCGGGCGCCGCCACCGCCATGTGGAACGGTTTCCGCCGCGTCGACGCCACGTAACGACCCGCGGGCGCATGTGCGGGGGCATGTGCAGGGCCATCCGCCTCAGCGTCAGTATTACGCCGCCGGAACCGCCTCGGAGCCGCTCCAGGGCCGCGCCGGCGAGGCCAGGCCGATCAGCCGCCCCTGGATATAGTCGCAGCCCCAGTCACGCAGCATGACAGCGGATGGCTCATCCTGAACCCACTCGGCCACCGTCTTGATATCGAGCCGCCGCGCCAAATCGATCAGCGTCTGCACGAAAGCCCGATCGTCGGGAGAACGCGCGATATTTTCCACAAACGCGCCGTCGACCTTGACGATGTCCACGCCGAGCTTGCGCAGGTTGCGGAACGAGGTGTAGCCGGCGCCGAAGTCGTCGATCGCGATCCGGCTGCCCAGGTTTTTCAACCGGGTGACGAACTCCCTGACGTCGTCGATATCCTGAATCGCCACCGTTTCGGTGATCTCGACGATCAGGCGTTCGGCGACGCCGGGGTGCGCGCGCATCAATGATTCGATCGCCGCCCACCAGTCGTCGTCCATCGTGGTTTCCGGCGAGATGTTGATGCTGAGCCGGACGCCGGGCGCTTCGGCGAGTTCGGCGATCACAAGCTCGAGCACGCGATGATCGACCAGGCGGATCAGGCCGAGCTTCTCGGCGACCGGCACCACATCCGGCGCGAGCAGGAACTGCCCGTCCTGCTGACGCATCCGCACCAGGCATTCGTAGAACGCCGGTTCGCGCGTGCGCGCATCGACCACCGGCTCGAACGCGGTGAGGATGCACCGCTCGTTCAGCGCGGTGACGATCTCGTCGGTGACCCGGATATTGGTCCGCCGCTGCGCGTCTCGCGCGACGTCCGGCCGCCACACCGCGAACGACCCGCTGCGGCGGCTTTTGGCGGCTTCGAGAACTTCCTGGGCGCGATTGATGGCTTCATCGGCGGTGCGCGCGTAACGCGGGGCAAGGACCGCGCCGATCGAGGCGGTGACCGAGACCGGACCGGACCTGGTCGGTACGATCTCGTCGCGAATGCCGGCCAGAAGCCGCTCCGCGGCGACATTCACCTCCTCGCTCGCGCAGTTCATC
>JBIQHO010000524.1:0-1675 GCA_044508545.1 Bradyrhizobiaceae bacterium
CGTGCTGGTGTTCGGCACGCTGACGCTGGTGCTGCACGACGAGACCTTCATCAAGGTCAAGCCGACCATCATCTACGGGCTGTTTGCGACCGTGCTCGGCGGCGGACTGTTGTTCGGCCGCTCCTTCATCGCGATCATGTTCGATCAGGTGTTCAACCTCACGCCGAAGGGCTGGCGGCTCCTGACGCTGCGCTGGGCGCTGTTCTTTTTGGGCATGGCCATCCTGAACGAGATCATCTGGCGCACCCAGAGCACGGATTTCTGGGTCAACTTCAAGGTTTTCGGCGCGATCCCGCTCACCATGATCTTCGCGATGCTGCAGATGCCGCTGGCCAGACGCTACGAACTCGCGCCGGAATCGCTCGAGGCCAGCGACGCGAAGGAGGGCGATATCGGCAAGATCTGATGGGCCGTTGGCCATATCGGCTGTGCATATCGGCTGTGACAGCCGGCCGCTTCTATAAGCGTCATGCCCGGCCGTCTGCCGGGCATTCATGTCTTCGACCTCCGACCGAAGACGTTCATGGCCGGAACAACAGGTCCGGCCATGACGGGTCCACAACGAAGCCGTTACTTCGGCTGCGACGCGATGATCTGGCCGGAGATCTTCTTGTAGGTCGCTTCGGGAAGAATCTTCTTGGAGACGAGCTGGTCCTTCTTGGCGTAGGGACGGCCGGCGATGATCTTGTCGGAATACTTGTCGCCGATGCCCTTGAAGGCCATCAGTTCTTCCTTGGTCGCGGTGTTGATGTCGAGTTTGGCCGCCTCGGCGTTCGGGGGCGCCATCTTGTTTGCGGGCGCCATCTTCCCCGCCGGTGCCATCCTGTCGGACTTGGCGGCGGGCTGGGTCGACTGGGCCATCGACGGCGTTGACGCGAGAAGACCGAGCGCAAGCGCGGCGGCGGTGATCGAGGCGAGCGTGAAATGACGCATGAAAAGTCTCCCTCCCGGAGGCTGTTGCTAGAGCATGATCCCGAAAAGTGGAAACCGGTTTTCGGATAAGATCATGCTCAATCAAAATACAAGGTCAGGGTCTGGTTCAACGTCGTTGAACCGGACCCTAACGGCAAAGCTATCTGCGGATTTGCGGCGGCGCGATGGCCGCAAAATGAACGGCGGATAAACGACGGGAATATATTTGCGTCGGAGCGCGCGCGCTTTTTGGGCAAAATCGATTTGTACGTATTTTAACGAAGGCGCAAACCGGGAGCGGTGAGATTCCGGATCCGGTCTTAGCATCCCGGAATGACGAACCGGGCGGCACGAGCCTTCAGGAGCCCGCCTTCAGTGCTTTCTCGATTTCCGGCTTCAGCACGGTGTCGATATTGTCCGGCGTGATCGCGCCGACCAGCTTGTAGACGATGGTGCCGTCGCGCCCGACCACGAATGTCTCCGGCACGCCGTAGACGCCCCATTCGATCGAGGCGCGGCCGTTGTCGTCGACGCCGACGACGCCGAACGGATTGCCGTAGCGGCCGAGGAAACGTCGGGCGTTATCCGGCGCGTCCTTGTAGTTGATGCCGACGAATTGCACCCGCCGGTCCCTGGCAAGTTCGGTCAGCAGCGGCGCCTCGCCATGGCAGGGCACGCACCACGACGCCCAGACGTTGACCAGGCTGACCTTGCCCTCGAATGTCGCGGGATCGATGCCCGGCACCGGCTTGCCGTCGCTGAC
>JBIQHO010000525.1:0-1674 GCA_044508545.1 Bradyrhizobiaceae bacterium
GATCCGGCACGAGGAAGGTCGGACAATTCCCGAGGCGCTCGATTTTACCCATGTTGCCGGCCTCTCGAACGAGCTGAAACAGAAGATGCGTGAACGGCGGCCGCGCTCGATCGCCGACGCGCAGCGCATGGACGGCATGACCCCGGCGGCGCTGGCGCTGATCGTAGCTCATGTCCGCAATCACGAGAGCCGCATGTCTGGTGCCGAACGTGGGGGGGCGGCGTGAATCCTGGCGACTTCGAGGAGTTCCGCGACGTCGCCGGGGAGGTTTCACGTGAAACATTCGACCGCCTGCGAGAGTTCGAAACCCATTTCAGGAAATGGAACCGGAGCATCAATCTCGTCGCTGCCTCGACGCAGGACGATCTGTGGCGCCGGCACATATTGGACAGCGCGCAACTGGCGAGGATCGAGCCGACAGCGCGCCTGTGGGTCGACCTCGGATCGGGTGGCGGCTTTCCCGGGCTCGTCATGGCATTCCTGCTCGCGGAGCGAGGGGGTTCCATCGACCTGGTCGAGAGCAACCGCAAGAAGGCCGGGTTCCTCCAGGCGATGATCGGCCAGTTCGGCCTGCCGGCACGCGTGGTCGCGCGCCGGATAGAGGATGCCCCCGCGTTCGTTGCCCAGCCTGAAATCGTCACGGCCCGTGCCCTGGCTCCGCTCGGCCTCCTGCTGGATCTTTCGGCGCCGTGGCTGCTGGCGGGCGCAAGCGGCCTGTTCCACAAAGGCAGGGAATACCAGCGCGAGGTGGAAGAAAGCGCTCACCGCTGGCGGTTCGATCTGGTAGAACACACGAGCCTGGTCGATCCGCAGAGCGTGATTCTCGAATTGCGCGGATTGCGGAAGGCCTGACGAGACAGTCCGGCTGCAATGAATTTTCGGCGGAAACGATGACCAAGACTGGACCGCGAATCATCACAGTCGCCAACCAGAAGGGCGGCGTCGGCAAGACCACGACCGCGATCAACCTCGCCACCGCACTTGCGGCTATCGGCGAACGCGTGCTGATCGTGGACCTCGATCCGCAAGGCAACGCTTCGACCGGCCTGGGTATCGACAGGCGCGACCGCACCGTGTCGTCCTACGATGTGCTGGCCGACGGCCTCGACGTGGAATCGGCCGCCGTGCCGACCGCGGTTCCCGGCCTTTCGATCGTGCCGTCGACGCTCGACCTTTTAGGCATCGAGATGGAGATCGCCTCGGCGCCCGACCGGGTGCTGCGCCTGCGCAACGCGCTGCGGGAAACGGCGAGCTTCGGTTATGTGCTGATCGACTGCCCGCCCTCGCTCAACCTGCTGACGCTGAATTCCATGGCCGCCGCCGATTCCGTGCTGGTGCCGCTGCAATGCGAGTTCTTCGCGCTCGAGGGCCTGTCGCAACTGCTGGAGACGGTGGAGCAGGTGCGCGGCTCGATCAATCCGCGTCTCACGATCCAGGGCATCGTCCTGACCATGTTCGACGGGCGCAACAATCTGGCCAACCAGGTGGTGCAGGACGTTCGCAGCCATATGGGCGACAAGGTCTATGAAACCGTGATCCCGCGCAATGTCCGGGTTTCGGAAGCGCCTTCCTATGGCAAGCCGGCCCTTCTCTACGATCTCAAATGCACCGGCAGCCAGGCCTATCTGCAACTGGCCTCCCCAGTGATCCGCCGCGAGCGCCGGTTGCGCGCGG
>JBIQHO010000090.1:0-11420 GCA_044508545.1 Bradyrhizobiaceae bacterium
AGCGCGCTGCCGCCAGAGCTGGCCGAGCGCCACAATCGCGTCTACGCCGAGGCCATCGCCCGCGCCAAGGCGCGTGGCTGGGACGCCGAGCTGTCAGAGGACGAATAGCGCGCCGCAGCGCTGGTGCACGACGACGCCTTGTTCATCAGGCGAAAGGTCTTTCGCCATCTGCTCCGATGCGATCGCCATCGCTGGATCCTCCTTGGTCAGGTGCTCAACACGCCTTGCGATCGCCTGCAGGATCCCGGCAAAACCTGACTCGTCGATGACGGGGTACGACGCATACGTGGCTTTCTCTCGCGCGCGACATCATCGCGAGATCGACGCACAACTCTGCCATTGTCGGAGTGCAGGCCACGATCACGCCGGAGCGGCGGCTCGACTGGTTGGCCGGACGGCTGTTGCGGCGAACGCGAGTTCAGCAGATTTGTTTGACGAAGTGGCGGCGCAACCAAGCCGCGCCGGGCGCTCCTCGTGCTCCTTGCGCCCTCTTGCCATCGGATCCTGCGGGTCGGGCTTCCTCTGAGAACTCGATCGCTTGCGGCGCGGCCAGTCCGTTGGTGCAAAATTGGTACAATACGTTTCCGCGCGCGGAAGCGTAACAAAGACATATAGTAGCTTTTCGAAATTGAATGATACTCTTGGTAGCGAGGGAGGGACTCGAACCCCCGACCCCAGGATTATGATTCCCGTGCTCTAACCAGCTGAGCTACCTCGCCGCAGTGTCCACAGATACGAGAGTCGTGAACGCGCGGCATATAAAAAGCCGCCAAAGGACCTGTCAAGCAAAGCCGCCCGATATGCCGGCTTATTGCACGATAGCGCCTATTTTGGCCGCACGGTGGGATCGCCGCCAGGACTGCCGGGCGGCGGGATGACCGGCGTGTTGCCGCCTTCCGGCGTCGGCGCACGCATCTCCGGATCCACCCCCGCAGGCGGGCACAGCACGCCGTCGGATTTCGCCAATTTGTCGCCGAGCGGCTCCCTGCGCTCGCCGGTCGTCGTTCGGTTTGGCGGCGCCGTATCGTGAGGGACGCAAGCGCCTGTATTCGTGGAAGGGGCCGGGGTCGGGGCGGCAGGGGGTGTGCCCGGCGCCGGCGGCGCCTGCGCAGAGGCGGTATCCGCGAGCGCAACAAACGCGATTAATAAAAATAAAGACGGGGCTTTCATCCGCATGCCACGGCAACGAACGGCCGCACCGGTTGTTCCTCGGGAACGGCAATCAGGATTTGCGGTAGCGGATCAGCGAGAAGTGCCCCATCGGCGGCATCGGACGACGCTCGGAAAGCGTAACGCCGCCGTGCTTCGCAGCCCAGTTCACGAGGCGCGCCCACGGGAATTCCGGGCGCCAGCCCAACCGCCGCGCCAGCGGCGCAAACGCCAGCTCGAACAGACGGCGCGGTCCCCGCTCGGCGCCGATGTGATTGACCAGGATCAGTTCGCCGCCCGGCTTCAGCACACGGATAAAATCGTCCAATGTCGCTTCAGGATCCGGCACCGCCGTGATGACATACTGCGCCACCACCGCGTCGAAAAATGAATCTGCAAAGGCGAGATTCCTGGCGTCCATCACCGCAAGGGTTTCGACGTTCGTGAGATTGAGCGAACGGACCCGCGCCTGCGCCTTGCGCAACATCGGTTCGGAAATGTCCACGCCGCACAGCCTTGTCGTGGGCGCATAATCCGACAGCGACAGCCCGGTGCCGACCCCGACATCAAGGATGCGCCCGCCGATCGCGTCGGCGATGGCAATGCTGGACTGACGGCCGGAATCAAAGACCTTGCCGAATACAAGATCGTAAACCGGCGCCCAGCGGCCATAAGCCTTCGCGACGCCGGCGCGGTCGATATCGTTGCCCATGCTCCCCTGCGCGTTCTGGATTACGATGATCCCGGATCGAACCGATCCGGAATCATGAACGTGACCGATTCCAAAATTTCAAGAAGCGGGATGCGGGCGGAAACCACGATACACTTTTTTCTTCATCCCGCCTCTACCCGCGCAATTCGGCGGCGAGAGGCCCCGCCGGTTTACCGCTCTGCATGGCCGTTCCGCTTGCGCGCTTCGCCATGGCACGCGCGATGAACCCGCCGCCAAGCACCCGCGCCTGCCCTTCCGGCCCATCGTAGAACACGCAGGCCTGACCGGGCGACACGCCCTCCTCGCCGGCCACGAGTTCGATCTCATAGCGGCCGTCGATTGCGCGCAGCCACGCCGGCTGGGGCTTGCGGGTCGAGCGGACCCGCACGAACAGTTCGAGTCCTGCGCCCACGGCGCGATCGAGCGCGCCGTCGCCGATCCAGTTCACGTCGCGCAGCACGATGCGATGCATCTTCAACGCTTCGCGCGGTCCGACGACCAGACGCCGGTTGGCGGCATCGAGACTGAGGACGTAAAGCGGCGCGCCGGAAGCGATGCCGAGGCCACGGCGCTGTCCGACCGTGAAATGCACGATGCCCTCGTGATGGCCGAGGACGTGCCCGTCGAGATCGACGATATCGCCGGGCTCCAATGCGTTCGGCTTCAACCGACTGATGACATCGGTGTAGCGGCCGGTCGGCACGAAACAGATATCCTGGCTGTCATGCTTGTCGGCAACCGACAGATCGAAGCGCCGCGCCAGTTCACGGGTCTGCGCCTTGGTCATATCGCCGAGCGGAAAGCGCAGAAAATCGAGTTGCTCGCGCGTGGTGGCGAACAGGAAGTAGCTCTGATCGCGATCCGCATCCGCCGCGCAGAGCAGCGCGCGCGAGCCGCCGGCCAGACGGCGCGAGGCAACGTAATGACCGGTCGCCAGCGCCGTGGCGCCAAGCTCGCGCGCGGTGGCCAGCAGGTCGCGGAACTTGACCAGGCGGTTGCACTCGATGCAGGGCACCGGCGTCTCGCCCGACGCATAGCTGTCCGCGAAATTCTCGATCACGGTTTCGCGGAAACGGCTTTCATAATCGAGCACATAATGCGGAATGCCGAGACGTTCGGCAACGTTGCGGGCGTCATGGATGTCCTGACCGGCGCAGCAGGCGCCCTTGCGATGGGTGGCCGCGCCGTGATCGTAGAGTTGCAAGGTTATTCCGACGACGTCGTACCCCTCGGACTTCAACAGCGCGGCCGTCACCGACGAATCGACACCGCCCGACATGGCGACCACGACCCGCGTATCCTGAGGACGGCCTTCCAGATCCAGACTGTTGAGCATTGATCCCGTCATACCTGAGATCGCGCAAGGTCACACGCGCCTTGCGGATCGGAGACTTTCGCGGTGTTCCGGAGCGGGGATTCCGTTCCGTCCGTCCGACCGAAAGACCAGCTTTTGTCATAGTAATATAGTCCGTATTCCTGCGAGGCAATCACGGCCGGACGACGGCACCGGATCGACGGCAAATCTTGCCGCCGGGCAGAAAGCAAGCAGCCGGATCGACCGCGCCGGCTGCCGCGCGTTCTGCATAACTCATTGAATACGCTAACTTTACAATCGGGCCGGATGATGGCCCGGTCCTTGCTGCTCACTTTGCGCCCTATCGCGAGAGGTTGCCTGTGCGTAGCGTGATACCAGAAACCGCCACCAGCGTGTCGTTCCAGAGCGCGCGGCCCAGGCTTGAGTCCAAATCCGAGCTCAAGGCTGAGCCGGACGACCGGTCACCGCCGGGGGAAGCCTTCGCGGCCATGGTCGATGCCAACGCGCATGCTTCGCAGGCTGCGGGCGCGCAGACGCCAAATCTATCCGATCGGCGCGATCTGCGTCCTGACCGGCTGTCCGCCTCTCGCCGCGCCACTCCTGGCGGCGATAACACGCAGGTACACAGCCCCCAGGCATCGTCCCGCCAGCCGCCACAGAGCAATTCGACCTCTGAGCCCGGCACCGACATTCAGAAGGCCGATGCCGGCACCAAGGCATCGCACGCCGGACACCACCATCGGCACGGCGATACCGAGATCGCCTCGACCGGGGACGCTCCAGATCCCGCGCCGACGGTTTCAGACGTCACCACGGCAGACCCGGCCGCATCATTGCAACCCCTCTTAACCCCGCTTGCGGTGGCAGTCCCGGTCACGTCACCGGTCGTGGCGACACCATCAGCCGGCGACGCCGACGCCGCGGCAGCCACGGCGGCGATTGTCCCGGAAGCGACCGCCCCGCCCGAGGCGCTCCGGGCCGCGCAAACGACCGCCATGCAGATCAGTGAGGCCGGCGATACCCTGGCGGCCGTCGTCGCCGCGGCAGCACCGGCCGCCGCGAAAGCGACCGCAAAGACAATGGACAATGCGCAGCCGGCCAGGACGGCCGCATTGGTCATGACCGGATTCCAGCCCCAACCGGACGGGCCGGATGCATCGGCATCCTCGGTCGCCGCCGCGAGCCCGAACGTGCCGCACGACGCCACCCCTGGCGATCGCATGCACGATGCCGTCGCCGCCGACGGCACCAAGACCGCCACGTCCAACACCGACGCGCCCGCGGCGCAGCCGGGAGCGGCGACGGCGCAGCATCCCGCCCCGGCCGCCGACGCCGCGCAGCCGCAATCCGGCCAACCCGACAACGGCCAACCCGACAACGTCCAACCGCAGGGCATCAATAGCGCCGTCGCGCCGCCACAGATGCAATCAACTGCGACAACAACGCCCGCAGCACCGCAATACAACGCCGCGTTGGCCGCCGGCGCCGCGGTGCCGTTGAACGGGCTGGCGGTCCAGATCGCGGTCACGGCACAAAGCGGCAAGAGCCGCTTCGAAATCCGGCTCGATCCCGCCGATTTGGGCCGCATCGATGTCCGCCTCGACGTCGACCGCCAGGGCCGGGTCACCTCCCATCTGACGGTCGAGAAGCCGGAAACGCTTGCAATGCTGCGGCAGGACGCGCCGCAGCTCCAGCGCGCGCTGCAGGATGCGGGCCTGAAGACCGGCGACGGCGGCCTGCAATTCAGCCTGCGCGATCAGTCCTCGCAGGGCCAGAGCCCGCGCGACGATACCGGGCGCAATGCGCAGCGCCTGATCGTGACCGAAGACGACATCGCTCCGGCGGCGGCCGGACGAAGCTATGGCCGGATGCTCGCATCGAGCAGCGGCCTCGATATCAGGGTGTAGGGAGACGGACATGACGAGTTCAGTGGGCTCTGCGGTTCAGCAGGTGGTGTCGGGCACGACGGCGTTGCCTGCTTCCTCCAACTCGGCGGCAGCGAGCACCAACAGCACGCTGGCCGGCAACTTCCAGACCTTTCTGACGCTGCTGACGACGCAGTTGCAGAACCAGAACCCGCTTGATCCGCTGGACACCAACCAGTTCACCCAGCAGCTCGTGCAGTTCGCCGGCGTCGAGCAGCAGTTGAGGACGAACGACCAGCTCGCGAGCCTCGTCTCCCTCCAGCAAACGACGCAGGCGACGCAGGCGCTGGACTTCGTCGGCAAGAACGCCGTGGTCGACGGCAGCACCGCCACCATGACCAACAGCGCGGCGACCTGGCAGCTCAGCGTCCCGGCCGCCTCCACCCTCACCGTCAACATCGCCAACAGCACCGGCCAGAACGTTTTCTCCGGATCATACGACGTCAATGCCGGCGACAATCAGGTTTTCGCCTGGAACGGCCTCGGCAACGACGGCACGCAATGGCCCGACGGCAAATACACGCTGACGGCGACGGGGGCGGATGCCTCCGGCAATCCGGTCATGGTCTCGACGCAGATTCAGGGTCAGGTGAATTCGGTCGATCTCACCCAATCGCCGCCGCTGCTGTCGATCGGCGGCCAGAGCTACACAATCAGCCAGATCAAGCGCATCGTAAACTGAGCCAGCGCGGCCGGTGCCTGGCTGTCCGAAACGACCTTTCCGCTCATGATTCGACCGGTCTTGGGTCACTGAAACAACGACCCGGGGTCGCGCCGGAGCGGTCTTTTCAAGGAGAATCGTATTG
The DNA here is from genome assembly GCA_044508545.1 of Bradyrhizobiaceae bacterium. Taxonomy (GTDB): domain Bacteria; phylum Pseudomonadota; class Alphaproteobacteria; order Rhizobiales; family Xanthobacteraceae; genus Nitrobacter. The sequence continues at coordinate 5,908 of JBIQHO010000090.1, forward strand.
AAGCCTTGGGCTTAGGCAAATTTTAAGCCGCGAGGCGTAGCTTCCTCGGCGAGTTCAGTGGTTTAGAGTTTGTGAGTACGCCATGACAGAACCCCATCGCCCGAGGGTGAAATACGTCATCGGGCCCGACGGAAGCCCGTTAACGATCGCCGATCTGCCCGCGCCCGGCACCAAACGGTGGGTGATCCGCCGCAAGGCCGAGGTCGTCGCCGCGGTCCGTGGCGGATTGCTCTCCCTTGAGGAAGCTTGCAGCCGCTACACGTTGACGGTCGATGAATTCCTGTCCTGGCAGTTCTCGATCGACCAGCACGGCCTTGCCGGGCTGCGCACCACGCGAATCCAGCAATATCGCCAGTAAGACACTTCCAGATTAGCGCAAATTCTCAAAAAACCGGACTCCTTCTGGAGACCGGTTTTTTGTCATTGAGCAATTTCGTCACGGGTCTTAACCGTCGTTAACCATATCGAAACCATACCATAGGCAATAATTGCCGAGTCGGCCTTTCCGCGGGCCGGGTCAAGGGGCTGGTTCGTTGCAGGGGCTGCTGGCATTTCTGAAAGGCCTGGGCGCGTCACGGTTGATGGCGATGGTCGCCGTCACCGCCGTGCTGATCGGCTTCTTCGCGTTCGTCATCATTCGCGTCACGACCCCGCAGATGACGACCCTCTTTACCGACCTCAGCGTCGAGGACTCCTCGGGAATCATCAAGGACCTCGAACGCCAGGCCATTCCCTACGAGCTGCGCAACGACGGCGCCGTCATCATGGTGCCGAAGGACAAAGTGACGCGGCTGCGGATGAAGCTCGCCGAAGCGGGTCTGCCCAAGGGCGGCGGTGTCGGCTATGAGATCTTCGACAAATCCGACGCACTCGGCACCACCAGCTTTGTCCAGAACATCAATCGCCTGCGCGCGCTGGAGGGCGAACTCGCCCGCACCATCCGCGCCATCGACCGCGTCCAGGACGCCCGCGTCCATCTGGTGCTGCCCGAACGGCCGCTGTTCTCGCGCGAAACGCCGCAGCCATCCGCCTCGATCGTGCTGCGCGTCCGCGGCGGCCTCGAACCGCAACAGATCCGCGCCATCCGCCATCTCGTCGCCTCGGCCGTCAACGGACTGAAGCCGCAGCGGGTGTCCATCGTGGACGAAGCCGGCCAGTTGCTTGCCGACGGCTCGACCACCGACGCCGACGGTGCGACCGGCGATGAGCGGCGCGCCGCATTCGAAAAGCGCATGCGCAATCATGTCGAGGCCATCGTGTCCTCGGTGGTCGGAAGCGGCCGGGCGCGCGTCGAGCTCTCCGCCGACTTCGACTACAACAAGATCACCCAGACCTCCGACAAGTTCGATCCGGAAGGCCGGGTGCTGCGCTCCAGCCAGACCCGCGAGGAATCCTCCGTCACCGCCGAGAACAACGGCCAGGTCACGGTCAACAACGAGCTGCCCGGCAACCAGCAGTCGGACACGACAAACCCCGCGCGCGACCAGAGCAAGAAGAGCGAAGAGACCAACAACTACGAAATCTCCCGCACCACCAAGACCGAGGTGACCGAAGTCGGCCGCGTCAATCGCATCTCGGTCGCCGTTCTCGTCGATGGCACCTATACAAAAGACGACAAGGGCCAGATGGTCTATGCGGAGCGCAGCAAGGAGCAGCTCGATCGCATCGCCACGCTGGTGCGCTCGGCCATCGGCTTCGACCAGAAGCGCGGCGACCAGGTCGAGGTCGTCAACCTCAAATTCGCCGAGCCGCCGTCTGCCTTGCCGCTCTCCGAGCCGGCCGGTTGGCTGGGAATGATGCAGTTGACCAAAGACGACCTGATGTACGTCATCGAACTCGTTGTCATGATGCTGCTCGGCCTCGTGGTGACGTTCATGGTGATCCGCCCGCTGGTCCAGCGTATCCTGGCGTCAGAGCCGCCGCCGCCCAGCCCGCCGTCGGCCCTGCCGGCCCCGGCCGATGCCGCCGCCCAGTCCGGCACGTCCGGACAAAATCTCGTTCCCGGCAACAACGCCACCGCGCAACTGATCGACGTTGCCCAGGTGCAAGGTCAGGTCCACGCCCAATCCGTGCATCGGGTCGGCGAACTGGCCGAGCGCAATCCCGCCGAAACCGCCTCCATCATCCGTCAATGGCTTACCGAGCCCGCGTGATCCGACATGGCCATACCTCAGACCACCAACGCAAACGATATCGCCAGCGTCGTCGCCTCGCTTGCCAGTCGTCAGAGCAACCGTCCCAAGTCCAAGCCGATGAGCGGGCCGAAACGGGCGGCCGTGATGATGCTGGCGCTGGGCGAGCAATACGGCGGCAAGGTCTGGGCGATGCTGGACGACGACGAGGTTCGCGATCTGTCGCTGGCGATGTCCACGCTCGGCACGGTCGAGGCCGACGTGGTCGAGGACCTGCTGCTGGAATTCGTCTCACGGATGTCGGCGTCGGGCGCGCTGATGGGCAACTTCGATGCGACCGAGCGATTGCTGACCCAATACCTTCCCGCCGACCGGGTCAGCGGAATCATGGATGAGATCCGGGGACCGGCGGGCCGCAATATGTGGGAAAAGCTGTCCAACGTTCCGGAGGAGGTTCTCGCGAACTACCTCAAGAACGAATATCCGCAGACCATCGCCGTCGTGCTGTCGAAGCTGAAGCCCGAACATGCCGCGCGGGTGCTCGCCATCCTGCCGGAAGACATGGCGCTCGACGTGGTCGGCCGCATGCTCAAGATGGAAGCGGTGCAAAAGGAAGTGATCGAGCGCGTCGAGCAGACGCTGCGCAGCGAATTCATGTCCAACCTGTCGCAGACCCGCCGCCGCGACGCCCATGAGGTGATGGCTGAAATCTTCAACAATTTCGACCGCCAGACCGAGACCCGCTTCATCACCTCGCTTGAAGAAGAGAACCGGGAGTCCGCCGAACGCATCAAGGCGCTGATGTTCACCTTCGACGACCTGGTGAAGCTCGATGCCGGCTCGGCGCAGACCCTGATGCGCCACGTCGACAAGGACAAGCTCGGCATCGCGCTGAAGAGCGCCAACGAGGAGGTTCGCGCCTTTTTCATGGGCAACATGTCGTCGCGCGCAGCGAAAATGCTGATGGACGACATGGCGGCGCTTGGACCGGTCCGGCTGCGCGATGTCGACGAGGCGCAGGCGCTGCTGGTCAATCTCGCCAAGGACCTCGCCGCCAAGGGCGAAATCATGCTATCCAAGAACCGCGCCGACGACGAGCTGGTGTACTGATGGGCGCTCCGGCAAAATTCCTGTTCGATACGGACTTCTCGGTTCCGCATAAATCCAGCGAGCGGGCGCCCACGGCTCAGGAGATCGCGCAGCAGATCGCGGCCGCGGAATCCCGGGCCTATCAGAACGGGTTCGATGCCGCGCAGCGCGAAGCCAGGGTGCAGAGCGACCGCCGGATCGCGCTGGCGATCGAGAATATCGCCGCAGGCATCCAAGGAATCGCCCAAGGCGTCAGCGGGGTCGAAGCGAGGATGGAGACCGAGGCGGTCGATGTCGCCGTCGCCGTCGCTCGCAAATTGTGCAGCGAGCTGATGGCCGCCGAACCCTTGACGGAGATCACTGCGCTGATCCGCGACAGCTTGCGGCATCTGGTGTCGACGCCGCATCTCGTGGTGCGGATCAACGATCAGCTCTACGACGCGGCGCGCGAGCAGATCGAGCGCATCGCCAAACAACACGGGTTCACCGGACATCTCGTCATACTCGCCGAACCCGACATCGAGACCGGCGACTGCCGGATCGAGTGGGCCGACGGCGGGGTCGTATTGGAGCGCGCGGCTGTCAATGCCAGGATCGACGAACTGGTGCGCGGCTACATGGCTCGTAAATCGAACGGCAACACCTGAGGGCATGGGGACGAACAATGAGCGATAACGACACCCAGGTGCCGCTTCCCGACCTCAATGCCGCCGACGCGCCAGCGGACGATGATGTCGGATACAGCGAGGACGAGCAGGTTTCGCGGGTCGCCTCCGACCTCGAGGCGGTGTTCGACGTTCCTGTCCAGGTGTCCGCCGTGCTCGGCCGCTCAAGGATGGACGTCGGCGCGCTTCTCAAACTTGGGCCCGGCAGCGTTCTGGAACTCGACCGGCGCGTCGGCGAGGCCATCGACATCTACGTCAACAACAGGCTGGTGGCGCGCGGCGAGGTCGTTCTCGTGGAGGACAAGCTCGGCGTGACCATGACCGAAATCATCAAGGCCGAGAAAGCCTGACGCCCGCCACGAGCCGGGGACACATAACAGGAGCAGATCATGCGCCTTCTCATCGTTGGCACACTGAAGGGCCAGCTCACGACCGCCACCAAGATCGCGATGGACAATGGCGCCTCGGTCACCCACGCCGACGGCAACGAACAGGCCATGGCCGTGCTTCGCGGCGGCAAGGGCGCCGATCTCCTTCTGGTCGATGTCGATCTCGACATCCGTGCTCTCGTCATGCGGCTCGAGGCGGAACACATTCACGTTCCGATCGTCGCCTGCGGCATCACCAGCGACGCGCGAGCCGCCGTCGCCGCGATCCATGCAGGCGCCAAGGAATACATCCCGCTGCCGCCGGATCCGGAACTGATCGCCGCGGTGCTCGCCGCCGTGGCGAACGATTCCCGCGATCTGATTTACCGCGACGAGGCAATGGCGCGGGTCATCAAGCTGGCGCAGCAGATCGCCGGCTCCGACGCCTCGATCATGATCACCGGCGAATCCGGCACCGGCAAGGAAGTGCTGGCGCGCTATGTCCACACCCGCTCGAACCGCGCCAAGCGGCCGTTCATCTCGATCAATTGCGCGGCGATCCCGGAGCATCTCCTGGAATCCGAACTGTTCGGTCATGAAAAGGGCGCGTTCACCGGCGCGGTCGCGCGCCGCATCGGCAAATTCGAGGAAGCCACCGGCGGCACGCTGCTGCTCGATGAAATTTCCGAGATGGACGTTCGGCTGCAATCCAAGTTGCTGCGCGCCATCCAGGAGCGCGTGATCGATCGGGTCGGCGGCACGCGGCCGGTGCCGGTCGACATCCGCATCATCGCGACCTCGAACCGCAACCTTGCGGACGCCGTGCGCGAGGGAACTTTCCGCGAGGACCTGCTGTTCCGTCTCAACGTCGTCAACCTGAAGATCCCGCCGCTGCGCGAGCGTCCCGCCGACATTCTCGAACTGGCGCAGCATTTCGCGAAGAAATATGCCGAAGCCAACGGCCTGCCGGTGCGTTCGCTGTCGGCCGACGCGCGGCGCGTGCTGACGACGAACCGCTGGCAAGGCAATGTCCGCGAGCTGGAAAACACCATTCACCGCGCGGTCTTGATGACCAGCGACGACGAGATCGGCGCCGACGCGATCCTGACGCCCGACGGCGACCGCCTCGACCTGGCGAAGACCGCGCCCGCCGTCGCCCATGCCACGCTCGCCGCCGAGCAGGTGACGCGGGCGCTGGTCGGCCGCACCGTCGCCGACGTCGAACGCGACCTGATTCTCGAAACGCTGAAACATTGCCT
>JBIQHO010000091.1:0-11295 GCA_044508545.1 Bradyrhizobiaceae bacterium
CTTGGCCTGGTGACGCAGCGCCCGGCCGAACTCGACGCCACCATCATTTCCCAGTGCAACACGCTGTTCACGATGCGGCTTGCCAACGACCGCGACCAGGCGCTGTTGCGATCGGCGGTCTCGGACGCGGCGGCGAACCTGCTCTCCTTCGTGCCCTCGCTCGGTACCCGCGAGGTGCTTGCCTTCGGCGAAGGCGTCGCGCTTCCCACCAGGCTGCGCTTCAAGGAAGTTCCACCGCATCAGTTGCCGCGCAGCGAGGCCACGATTTCGACCGTACCATCGAGCGCCCCCGGCCACGACGCGCAATTCGTCGACGCCGTTCTGGAGCGCTGGCGCGGCGCGACCTCGCATCGCGATGCGCCCAACGACATCGGCTCCACGGAAAAGCCGGCCGCGCGCATGCTGGACGCGCCGATGCTGCAACCCTCGCTCGGCCTCGACCCCGACCGCTTCACGCTTCTGAAAAGACCGCTGCGATAGAGCCCATTGATTATCAACGGGACAGCCGCCGAGGTGACGTCAGCCGTCGGGCGCCGGTCCGCACCATCCAGGCAAATAGACCGCTTCCGCGTTCTTCGCCAGCGCCAGCGCCTTCTCCATCGCCTTGGCAAAATCGGCTTCGACGACCTTGCGTGCGACCCTTCGCCGTAAATAGTCAGCCCAGAGAAATTCGCTGAACGGGGTGGTGTCCTTGGCGTAGCCGCCGACCCGTCGCAGTTCGCCGGCAAGGCTGCGAAACGGATCGTCTTTCAGATCGGCGACCGACTTCGGAATGTTCTTGAAGTGATGCCGCTTTCCCTTCGCGTCGTAGGGATAGACCCACCGGCGATTATCGAGCACAACCCAGAACGCATCCTGATCGACCATCGTCAGATCGGCGACGACGGTCACCAGGATATCCTTTACGCCTTCTTCGTGCAGCGCCCGTGCAAGGTGGTGATGATCGATGACGTAATGGCGCTGATCAGGTCCGAGCACCACGGGGATCATGTGCTCGCCCAGCAGCTTCGCCTGCTTTTCCTTCGATTTGTGAGCGCGCCAGCGCTGGCGTTTTTCCTGCACCTCGCGCATCCCGACAGTCATCTGCGTCGGACGAAGCGACAGGATCGGAATCGGCTGCAGGACGGGCTCGCGGATATTCGTCATGGTCGGCGCTCCGGAAGAAAGCAAAAGCCGATGCGCCCGATTATGGCATCACACCGCCGGCTTCAAAATTGTCGAATTGGCCGGCCCCGGGGCGGTGATCTGCCAAGGCAAAGACCGGAAGCCGGGCATTCCTCAAATTTCGCAGCGCGGGGAAGTCACTGGCCCGCAAACTTTCCATACCCCTGACCGTGCGCAATGTGCTAGGATTATAGCGGATCCTGCGGAGCTGCCCGATGGGAACACAGCGACCCAAGATGTCGGAGAGCGAGCACGTCGTGCTCCAGTTCCGGCCGCGCCGCGCTGCGGGAGCGCCGGACCGGCCGCCGCCGAATTCCGCCCGAGACGACTCCCCCGCCCCCTCGCCGCGCAATCAACATCTTCGTGACCAGCCGGACGACTTCCGCCATCGGATGCTTGCGAATGCGGCAGCGGTCGCCTTCACGATTGCATTGACCGCCGTCGGTCTGTGGCTGGCCATGAGCATCGCCGATTTGCGCATGATCGGGACCGCGCCCTGACGGAGCTTCGGCATTGCTCACGCAGCACGCCCTCCCCATGATGATAGGCTGCGAAGATCAAGAGCCCTGATTCGGCTGCGGAATACGGCTTTGCGGAAGACCCGGCGCCATTGAACTCGGGACAGCGCTCCGATATATGGGCACTCGACTCCGCAAGATGGGCCGGCTGTTGCGGAGCCGACGCCGCCGTCGAACATCGGTACGACATTTACCTCCAATCTATCAAAGGCTTAAAGATGTCTTCCACATTCGATCGGGTCGCCACCATCATCGCGGAAACCTGCGACATTCCACGCGATACGATCACGCCCGAAAGCCACGCCATTGATGATTTGGGAATCGACAGCCTGGACTTCCTCGATATTGCATTTGCGATCGACAAGGCGTTCGGGATCAAGCTGCCGCTGGAAAAGTGGACGCAGGAGGTCAACGACGGCAAGGCGACGACCGAACAATATTTCGTCCTGAAAAATCTCAGCGCGCGCATCGACGAGTTGGTCGCCGCCAAGGGCGCCTAATCGCGCGGCCATGGATCTCGCATATTTTCACCTGATCGACCGCATTGCCGACCTCGACATCGGCGAGAAGACAATCGCGGTCGATGCCCAGGTACCCCAGCAAAGCACGATCTTCGAGGGCCACTTCCCCGGATATCCGCTGATGCCGGGCGTTCTGCTGATCGAGTCGATGGCGCAGGCGTCGGGCTGGCTGCTGATCGCCCTGATGAAGTTCGAACGCATGCCGTTCCTCGCCGCGGTCAAGGAAGCCAAGATGCGGACGTTTGTAACTCCCGGCGAACTCCTGCGAATCGAGGCAAGCGTCGTTCACGAAGGCTCCGGTTACGCCATGACCCAGGCCAAAGTCAGCGTCGGCGGCAAACCGCGATGCAACGCGACGATCACGTTCGGCATCGCCGCTTTCCCGAACGCGGATTTGCGCGGGCACATGGAGGCCATGGCTGGCCGCATCGGGTTTCCGCAACAGATGATCGCTCATGGCTGAGACATCATCGCGTTCAAAGCCGATCGAAGCCTGGATCACCGGCATCGGCCTCGCCACCTCGCTGGGCGAGGGCCTCGACGCGCATTGGGAGGCGCTGAAGCAGCGCCGCATCAACGCCGACGAGAACAACTTCGCGCCCCATATCGTTCATCCGCTGGCGCCCGTCAGCTTCGACGCGCAGATTCCGAAAAAGGGCGACCAGCGCCAGATGGAAGCCTGGCAGCGCATCGGCACATACGCGGCGGGACTGGCGCTCGATTCCGCCGGCGTCAAAGGCAATGCGGATATCCTGGCGCGGATGGACATGATCGTCGCCGCGGGCGGCGGCGAACGCGACCTCGTTGTCGACGCCGGAATCCTGAACGCCGCGGCCAAGGGCAACGCCGCGCCCGGCTTTCTCAACGAGCGGCTGATGAACGAGTTGAGGCCGACGCTCTTTCTGGCGCAACTGTCCAACCTTCTCGCCGGCAACATCGCCATCGTCCACGGCGTGACCGGCTCGTCGCGCACCTTCATGGGCGAGGAAGCCGCCGGCGTCGATGCGGTGCGCATCGCGCTGGCTCGTATCGCCGCCGGCCAGAGCGACATCGCGCTGGTCGGCGCCGCTCACAATGGCGAGCGCAAGGACCTGCTCCTCCTCTACGAATTCGGCGACTTCAACCTGAAAGAAAAATTCGCGCCGGTCTGGATGCGTGAGCAGAGCAGTGGTTTCGCGCTTGGATCCGGCGGCGCTTTTCTGGTGATCGAATCCCGCGCCCATGCCGAGGCCCGCGGCGCGAAGCCGTTTGCGCGCCTGACCAGTATCGTCGCCGACCATGCACGGCGCAAACGCCCGGGCGAGGTCACCTCGACGCTGGAATCGTTGTGGTCCAAACTCGGCAACCCCACGGAGGCGACCGCGATCATCACCGGCGCCACCGGCGCCGAGCCGGTTACCTCCGAGGAGCGCGCCTTCCTTCGCGCCCGTCCCGACATCCCGGTCCGCGCGACCGGAACGATGTTCGGTCACACCCTGGAGGCGCAGTTTCCGATCGGACTGGCCGTCGCCGCGTTGTCGCTGTCGCGGGGGGCGCTGTTTGCGCCGGACGATTCATCGGATCAGGAGATTGATATGGCCGCGCCGCCGGCCCAGATTGTCGTGATCGGAGCCGGTCACTGGCGCGGCGAAGGCATGGCGCTGGTCGAAGCGATCCGCTGAACCGGGCTCATTCGACGGGGGGAAACATGACCGCAATGCGCGACAAATCCGGCAGGCCCGTCGTTGTCGTTACCGGCATGGGCGTCGTGACGTCTCTCGGCTCGGGCAAGTCCGATAACTGGGCCAGGCTGTGCGCAGGTGAATCCGGGATCAGGACGATCACGCGCTTCCCGACCGACGGCCTGAGGACCACGATGGCCGGCACCATCGATTTCGTCCCGGTCGAGCCGTTCTCATCGACCGATCTCTCCGAGCGACTCGCGGACATCGCAACCGAGGAAGCCATCGCGCAGGCGGGCATCGGGCGCGCCGGCGATTTTCCGGGCCCGCTGTTTCTCGCGGTCGCTCCGGTCGAACTCGAATGGCCGCAGCGTCACGAACTCGGCCGCGTCATCGGCGCGGATACCGAGATCGACTATGACCAGATGCTGCGGGTCAGCGGCGGCGGCGCGTTCAAGACGTATCACCGCCGTTTCCTGTTCGGCTCCGTCGCCGATCACCTCGCCGAAACCTTCGGGACCAAGGGCTCGCCCATCTCGCTCTCGACGGCCTGCGCATCGGGAGCAACCGCGATCCAGCTCGGCGTCGAAGCGATCCGCCGCGGCGAGGCCGACGCGGCGCTGTGCGTCGCGACCGATGGCTCGGTCAATCCCGAGGCGCTGATCCGCTTCTCGCTGCTGTCGGCGCTGTCGACCCACAACGATCCCCCGCACGCCGCGGTCCGGCCGTTCGCCAAAAACCGCGACGGCTTCGTGATGGCCGAGGGCGCGGGCGCGCTGGTTCTCGAAAGCTATGAAGCGGCGACTGCGCGCGGCGCGAAGATCCTCGGCATCATGGCGGGATGCGGCGAACTGGCGGATTCCTTCCACCGCACGCGGTCGAGTCCCGACGGCAAGCCGATCATCGGATGCGTCCGCAATGCGCTGGCGGATGCCGGCGTGACCATCGAGCAGATCGACTACATCAATGCGCACGGCACCGGCACGCCGGAAAACGACAAGATGGAATATCTCGGCATCTCGTCCGTGTTCGGCGAGCGCGCCAGACAGATCCCGGTTTCCTCGAACAAATCCATGGTCGGGCACACCCTTTCGGCGGCGGGCGCCGTCGAGGCGGTGTTCTCGCTTCTGACGCTCGAACACCAGCGCATCCCGCCGACCATCAACTATGACGTGCCGGACCCGGCGATCCCGTTCGATGTCGTTCCCAACGCGGCTCGCGATGCTCGCGTCACCACGGTGATGTCGAACTCGTTCGGTTTCGGCGGCCAGAACGCGTCGCTGATCCTGACACGCGAACCGGTCTGACGGCGCGGTGCGGCGAACCCTTGCCCGATGTGCTGACGTCCTGGCGCGTTCCGAGCGTCCGCCGAGCATCATCGCGATCGTTTCCTGATGCGCCGCCTCCTGCTTCGAACCCGCGCGCGGCTGCGCGACGTGATAAAACCCGTGGGCGCAGCCACGATCGGCGCGCTGACGATCGCGCTGTTGCGCACGACGCGTTATTTCGATCCGATCAAGACAGCGAACCTGTTTGGCCGCATCACGCAGAAGATCGGACCGATGCTGCGCGAGCAGAAGATCGGTCGCGCCAACCTCAGCGCGGCATTCCCCGACAAGTCGCCGGAGGAGATCGAGACCATACTCGCTGGGGTGTGGGACAATCTCGGACGCATTGGCGCGGAGTTCGCCCATCTCGATCACATCTGGGATCTTGATCCTGAGCGCCTTGGAAACGGCCGCATCGAAATCGAACCGAAGAGCCAGAAGCTGTTTGAGCGGCTGCGCGACGACGGCAAGCCCGCGCTGATCTTCGCAAGCCATCTCGGCAACTGGGAACTCCCCGCCGTCGCCGCCGTCGCACACGGACTCGACGCGGCGGTGCTGTATCGCAGGCCGAACATCGCATCGGCCGACCGCGTGATCGCGCAACTGCGCTCCGTCAACATGGGGACGCTGATCCCGGCCGGCCGCGACGCGCCGTTCAAACTGGCGCACGCGCTGCAAAGCGGCCAGCACGTCGCCATGCTGGTCGACCAATACCTGACAAACGGCGTCGACGTCACGTTCTTCGGACGCAAGACCAAGGCTAACCCGATGCTGGCGCGCCTGCTGCGGCAGATCGAATGCCCGATCCACGGCGTGCGCATCATCCGCCTGCCCGGCCATCGCTTCCGCGCCGAATTGTCCGAGGAGATCGCGCCGGTGCGCGATGCGAACGGCGAGATCGACGTGCAGGGCACGATGCAGGTTATCACCTCAGTCATCGAAGGCTGGATCCGCGAATATCCGGATCAATGGCTGTGGCTGCACCGCCGCTGGCGGTAGGGCTCCAACCGATCCGGTTGAATCGTGCCGCGCATCGTCATGCCCGCACCTGTTGCGGGCATCCACGTTCTGCGAAAAAGACGTGGATGGCCGCGACGAGGCTCTCAGAATCGCAGCGGCGCGCTCACCGCCCGGTCTTCACGCGGGTCCACAGCCGGTTGATCGTGCGCTGGGTCGCGGGGTCGCGCGCGGTGATGACGAACAGCCGCTTCATCGTCGCCGCGTCCGGATAGATCGTCTTGTCGTTGATGATTTTCGGATCGATCAACTTCTGGCTGGCCAGATTGCCGTTGGCATAGGACAGGAAATCGGAATTCTTCGCGGCCACCTCGGGCCGATAAAGATAGTTGATCAGTTCATAGGCCTCGGAGACGTTCTTCGCATCCGCCGGGATCGCGAGATTGTCGAAGAACATCTGCGCGCCCTCCTTCGGAATCGCATAACCGATCTCGACGCCGTTGTGGGCTTCGGCGGCGCGGCTCTGTGCCTGCTTGATATCGCCGGACCAGCCGACGACAAGGCAGATCTCGCCGGTTGCAAGGCCGTTCAGATATTCCGAGGAATGGAATTTCCGAACTGAAGGCCGGATCTTGCTGACCAACGCAGCCGCCTGCTCGAGGTCGTCTTTCCTTGTCGAATTCGGATCGAGGCCAAGATAGTTCAATGCCGCCGGCAAGATATCGTCCGCGGAATCGAGCATCTGGACGCCGCAATCCTTGAACCTGGCAAGCTTGTCCGGATCGAAGACGATGTCCCAGCTATCGATCCGGCCGTCGGGTCCGAGGATGCGCTGCACGGCTTTGACATTGTAGCCGATGCCGGTTGTGCCCCACATGTAGTTCGCGGCGTACTGGTTGCCAGGGTCGTAGACCGCGAGCTTCGCCGTTATCTCCGGCCACGCATTGGCGAGATTCGGCAGCTTGGATTTGTCGAGCTTCTGAAAAATATTCGCGCCGATCTGTCGCTGCAGGAAATAGGCCGTGGGCACCACCACGTCGTAGCCCGACTTGCCGGCGAGGAGCCTCGTCTCCAGCGTCTCGTTGGCGTCAAACGTGTCGTAGACCACCTTGATGCCGGTCTCCCTGGTGAAGTCATCGAGCACGCCGGGCGCGATGTAGCTCGACCAGTTGTAGAAATTCACGACGCGATCGGCCGCGTGCGCGCGCGACGACACCGCACCGAAACCGAGCGCGAACGCGGCGGCAACCCAAAGCGATGTGTATCGGTAAAGCCATGTGTATCGATTTGGAATCATCGCTGCACCGTCCTAAAGAGCGTGCACGGCGTCGGACAAACGCTCCAGCGCGCTGTCGAGCGTGGCGTCGGTCTTGGCGAAACAGAAGCGCACGACCGAGGTGACCGCGTCCCGTTCGTAGAATGCCGATACCGGGATCGCCGCGACCTTGTGGTCTGTCACGATGCGTCTGCAAAACGCTTCGTCGGTTTCATCGAGGCCGAGCGGCGCGAGATCGACCGTCAGGAAATAGGTTCCTTGCGAGGCCAGCACCGGAAATCCGATGTCCTCGAGTCCGCGTGTCAGGCGATCGCGGCGGCGGGCCAGATCGCTGCGCATGGCGAGAAAGAAATCGTCCGGCTTGGCAAGGCCATGGGCGACCGCGGCCTGAAGGTTGGGCGGCGTCGTGAAGGTCAGAAACTGATGCACCTTCGCGGTCACTTTCAGCAGTGGCGGCGCGGCGCAGACGAACCCGACCTTCCAGCCGGTCAGCGAAAATATCTTCCCGGCCGAGCCGATCTTGATGGTGCGCTCGCGCATGCCGGGAATCGTGATCAGCGGGATATGGTCGCGGCCGTCGAAGACGACGTGCTCCCAGACCTCATCGCAGATCGCGACCGCGTCGAACTCCTGGCAAAACCGCGCCAGCAATTCCAGGTCCCCGCGCGGATAGACCACCGCGGCCGGATTGAGCGGATTGTTGAAGACAACCGCTTTCGTGTCGGGCGTGAAGGCGGCGCGGAGCGCGTCTTCCGTCAATCGCCAGTGCGGCGGCTCCAGCCGCACCAGCCGCGGAATTCCTCCGGCCTGCCTGATGATCGGAAGATAGGAGTCATACACCGGCTGAAAGACGATGACCTCGTCGCCGGGCTCGACCGTGGCGAGGATGGCGCTCGTCAGCGCCTCGGTGCCGCCCGAGGTGACCATGACCTCGCTCGCCGGATCGAGCGACAAGCGGTGCCATCGCTCGTAATGCGTGGCGATCGCCTGCCGTAACTGCGGAATTCCCATCATCGACGGATACTGGTTGTAGCCGTCGAGAACGGCCTCGGCCGCCGCGCGCCGGATATCCTCCGGACCCGGATCGTCGGGAAAGCCCTGCCCGAGGTTGATGGCATCGTTATCGCGCGCGAGTTGCGACATCGTCTCGAAGATCGTGACCGGAAGCCCGGCGAAGACCTTGTTCATCGAAGGCGTCAAATCTCAGCCGCCGCTTCGCGTCGGCAGCCCTACCGCTTTCCACCCCAGAATTCCGCCGGCAAGATGCTTGTCATAGGCAAGGCCGTCAGCCTGCGCCATCATCGACGCCGTCACCGAGCGCTTGCCCGAGCGGCAGGCGAACACCACCTGCTTGCCTTGCGGATCGGGGATAGCCTTGGGATCGAAGACCGACAGGGCGACGACGGCCGCGTCCGGAAAAGCCTCAGCGGCAACCTCGTTCGGTTCGCGGACGTCAACCAGCAGATAGCGTCCTTCGGCCAGGCCCTTCGAGACGTCTTCCGGCGTCAGGTCGTGAACCACAAAATTCCGATCCGCCAACGCAACCTCCCTCGCGTTTTGCATTCGAACGCACGCTCCAGTCGAAACCGACCGGCCCCGCTTGTCCAGCCGTCAAGGTCGCCCCTTGGCCCGATAAAATCAAGCGCCACCCACCTCAAATGCTGATTTGCGAACCCACCTCGACGACACGCCCGGTCGGAATCTGGAAGTAATCAGTCGCATCATTGGCCGAGCGGCTCAGCGCGAGGAACAGCCGATCCTGCCAGAGCGGCATCGCGGAGCGTGCGGCCGGCTTGAGTGTGCGTCGCGACAGGAAGAACGAGGTCGCCATGATATCGAACTGCCAGCCGAGTTTCCGCGCGATGGCGAGCGCCTTCGGTACGTTGGGTCTTTCCATGAAGCCGAAGCGTAGCGTCACGCGCGAAAACGTGGCGCTGATCTGCTCCAGCCGCACCCGGTCGCGAGGCTCGATACGCGGCGTCTGCGCTGTCTCGATGGTGAGGATGACGTTCTTCTCATGAAGCACCTTGTAGTGCTTCAGACTATGCATCAGCGCGGCAGGAGCAAAATCCGGGTCGCTGGTCAGAAACACGGCGGTCCCGGGCACCCGGTGCGGCGGCCGCTTTTCCAGCATCTCCACCAGTTCAAGCATCGGAAATTCGAGCTTGCGGGATTTCTCGAACAACAGCCGGCTGCCGCGGCGCCACGTATACATCAGCAGCATCACCGTCCCGCCAAGCGCCAGCGGCATCCAGCCGCCCTCCAGGACCTTCAGCAGATTCGCCGTGAGGAACGTGAGATCGAGCAGCAGGAACGGCGCGATCAGGGCGGCGGCCGCGAGCGCCGGCCAGTTCCAGACCTTCCAGATGACGACGAATCCCATCATCGCGGTGACGACCATCGTTCCCGTAACGGAAATGCCATAGGCGGAGGCCAGCGCGCTCGAGGACCGGAACAGCAGCACCAGCAGCACGACGCTGACGACGAGCATCATGTTGACGCGAGGCATGTAGATCTGTCCGGAGTGCTCTTCCGAGGTGTGACGGATTTCAAATCGCGGCAACAGTCCGAGCTGGGTCGCCTGACGCGTCAGCGAATACGCGCCGGTGATGACGGCCTGGCTTGCGATCACCGTCGCCACAGTGGCCATGACCACGACCGGCACGAGCGACCACGCCGGAAACAGCAGAAAGAAAGGATTTTCGATCGCTTCTGGATGGGCGATCAACAGCGCGCCCTGTCCGAGATAGTTCAGCACGAGCGAGGGCAGCACGATCGCGAGCCAGGCGGTCTGAATCGGCCGTTTGCCGAAATGACCGAGATCGGCATAAAGCGCCTCCGCTCCGGTGACCGCGAGGAACACCGCGCCCAGCGTGACGAATCCGATGACGCCGTGATGAAGCATGAAGCCGATGGCATGGAGCGGATTGAAGGCCAGCAGAACCTCGGGATGTTGTGCGACCTGTGGAATGGCCGCTGCCGCGATCATCACGAACCAGACGCACATCACGGGCCCGAAGAAAGCGGCGACGCGCGCCGTTCCCCGCGACTGAACCGCAAACAGCGCCAGCAGGATCACCACGGTAATCGGCACGACATAGGGGTCCAGCGCCGAGGTGGTCAGCTTGATGCCTTCGATGGCCGACAGCACCGAAAGCGCCGGCGTGATCACGGCATCCCCGTAGAACAGCGCGCCGCCGATGACGCCGAGCAGCACGATGGCGGAGGCCCGCCGGCTCGCGGCGCGTTGCGCCAGCGCCATCAGCGCCAGGATACCGCCCTCGCCGTGATTGTCCGCCCGCAGCAGGATCAGGACGTATTTCAGCGTCACCACCACGATCAGCGCCCAGAGGATCAGCGAGAGCACGCCCAGTACGGCGCCCGCGTCGGCTCCCCTTCCCGCAGCACCGGCGGCAACGACCGCTTCCCGCAGCGCGTAAAGCGGGCTGGTGCCGATGTCGCCGTAGACCACCCCGATGCTGCCCAGCATCAGCGCCTGGAACCCGGCCGTGGAGTGGGCGTCACCGGATCCATTCGCCACCGGCATCGCCGAGGCTGAACTTGCACCGTCGCTTGTCATGGATGAGACCTCAGGGTCCTTGCGCTGCAGCATGCGAAGCGCCGGCCGGGCTTATAAGTCCGCACCGTCGCGCATGAGATATCCTGATTTCAGGCATCAGCCATGCGTAAAGCGCATGAAACAACATCAAAATACAGCCTGGAGCTCAAATAATGACTTGCGTTCCCACTTCCACGACCCGCCCGGTCGGAATCTGGAAATAATCCGTCGCATCGTTGGCGGAGCGGCTCAGCGCGATGAACAGGCGATCCTGCCAGAGCGGCATGCCCGACTGCGCCGAGGGCTTCAGC
>JBIQHO010000092.1:0-11284 GCA_044508545.1 Bradyrhizobiaceae bacterium
CGGATGTATAGCGGTGACCATCCTTTGAACGGAGGGCTCCATGAGTTCGGGTCACGCCACAATCAGCGATAGCCTCGCAAAGCCTTTTCTGCTGCCGGGAACCGTCGTCTGCAACGCTCTCGGAATCCACGGCAACAACCCGGGCGACTATTCCAACCTGGTCCGCATGCTGATCAACTCGTTGATCTGGACTGTGGCCGGGGTCATCGTTATGGCTTTTCTCGCATGACAGTCGCACCGCAAAAAATGGATCATGTGTCAGAGGACGGCATCGTCCGGCTGGTCGACGCCTTTTATACGAAGGTGCGCGCCGATCCGGAGCTGGGACCGATCTTCGAAAACAAGATCAGGGACAACTGGCCCCATCATCTGGAGAAGATGTACGCGTTCTGGTCGTCGGTGATGCTGACCACCGGCCGCTACAAGGGAAATCCCATGATGAAGCACATGGTGATCCCTGGCCTGAGGCCGGAGCTGTTCACCCAGTGGCTCGCGCTGTTCGACGAGACCTGCCGCGAATTGTGCGAGGAGCCGATCCGCGCCGCCTTCATGGAAAAGGCCGAACGCATCGCCGAGAGCCTGAAAATCGCGGTGTTCTACCGGCCCGACCGGCCGTGGCCGCCGCAGGCGTCGGCCGGCCTGACCTGACGCTGCATCACTTCCTGTCGCGGGCCGCCTTGCGCGCGTCCGCGATGGCCTGGTCGAACTGGGCCATGGTCAGCGGGCCGGGAACACGAAATTTTCCGATAATGAACGCCGGCGTCCCCTGAAATCCGAAAGCGGTCGCCTGAGCGTTGTTGCGCTTCAGAATGGCATCGATCGCGCCGGCGTTGGCGGCCATATCCTTGAGGGCGCGGTCGACATCGATCCTTGCACCACTCAGCAGCTCGCGAATGCGCGGCTCGGTCAACCGTGAACTGGTGCTCATCAACGCCTCGTGCGCAGCGGCGAACTTGCCCTGGTACTTCGACGCCAGCGCCAGGCGCGACGCATAGACCGAGACGGGTCCCAGAATCGGCCAGTCCTTGAAGATCATCCGGACCTTGCCGTCGTCGTAAACCACCTGCGCAAGCTCCGGCGCGAGCTTGCGGCAGTACGGACAGTTGTAATCGAAAAACTCGACGATGGTGACGTCGCCATGCGCATTGCCCGCCGCCGGAATCTCCGGATCGCGCAATACGGCGGTCTCGGTCAGAACCTCGTCGGAGGTTATGGCGCGCGCGGGGGCGAGCCCCAGACCCGCCATCGCCGCGCCAAAGCCGAAAGCGCCGAGCATCCGGCGCCTGGTTGTCGGGATGCCGATCCCGCCTCGCGATTCGAGCATTCGGATCAGACGCCCTTCAGCCGCTTGGTGCATTCGCTGTAGTAGCCGCCGCCCTTCATGATCCACTTCAATCCGCCATTGGCATTGTTGGTCTTGTTGGTTCTGTATTGATCGAGGCAGGTATGCTCGCGCGCCTTGCCCGCGGACTCGTTGGCATATTTCGGCGACACCGCCGACGGGAAGACCGTGTTGCCGGCCGGCGCAGCAGGCGCCGCCGCGGTCTTCGGGGCAGGCGCTGGCGTGGCCGCAGGTGACGCAGAAGGCGTCGTGGCGGCAGTGGCTCCCGCTCCGCACTCGGCTTTGCGGAAGTCTTTCCACTTTTGGCCGTTGAGCGTGCCGGCAGATTTCGCGGCTTGATATTTCGCGCTGCATTCCTGCGCGGTCAGCGCACTGGCGGGCATCGCCGAAAGCGCAAGCAGGCCGGACGCCGTCAGCGCGCCGAGCAATTTCAGATGACGTGTCATGTCTGTCCTCCCGGGACATCGAGGTGGGACTGATATCCTAGCGCATGATCCGCCAAAGTGTGAGCGGTTTGGCGAAAAGATCATGCGCATTCCCAATATTCGGATACGACCGGCAGTCGTTTCAACGGCGCGGCTGAATTTGCGATCAAAAAAATATGGCTGTGTGTTTCAGTAAACCCGGAGCCATTCATTCACCGTTCAGTCAGGCTCCGCGACGGTGATGGTTCATCAAACCGAGGACTTCCCATGACCCTGTCTTCCCGTATTATCGCGATCGCCGCCGCGTCGCTGCTGCTTGGCGGAACGGCTTTCGCACAAACGGCTGCGCCCACGACGCCCGCACCGGCATCAAAGATGGCCCCATCCGCCAAGAAGGCCGAGAAGCCGCGCACCGCGGCTTCGCTCGAATGCTCGAAGGAGGCCGATGCCAAAGGCCTGCACGGCAAGGAGCGCAAGAAATTCCGTTCCGAATGCAAGGCCAAGGCAGCCAAGCCGAACTGATGGCGCGAATCAGGCGGTGTCGGTCGGTCGCCCGACCGCTGACACCGCCGGACCTGCCGTTCCTGCGAGCGCCGCTGGAGCCTTTTTTCTTCTGACGGGATCAGAAGCGAGGCTCCATGATTTTGTTGACGCGTTTTCTTGACGCGAACCGCTATCCATCCGGGCTCAAGCTCCAGCTTTCGCTCGAAAACGCCGTAAGGCCTAACCTAAAGATCATCTGACCTTGCCCGCCAGCGCTGCGACGCCCCATCCGGCGAGCGCCGCCATCAACAGCGATATCAGCGCGTTGTATCCGGCAAGCGACAGGCCGAGGAAGCGCCACTGCACCTCGTCGCAACGCACGATCCTGACCTTGTCGAGGTTATCGAGCAGGCCGGCCTTGCCGAGATCGAGCACCGGCCCGGTGCAATCGGTCGGTCCCGGCCAGTAACCCCATTCGACGCCGGCATGATAGGCGCCGAGCCCGGCATTGCCGAGCGCCGCCAGCGCGAGAACGACGAGACCGGGCATGATCAGGCAGCGCGGCGCGCCCTTCGCCGCGATAAACGCCACGAACAGACCGAGGGGAATCGCGAGATAGTAGGCATAACGTTGCTCGAGGCAAAGCGGGCACGGCAGGATCTTCAGCACCAGTTGGAAATACCACGCGCCTGCGATCGTCGCCGCGGCGATGAAGGCCACCGCCAGTGATACCGCGAAGGCGGTTTTCTTCCCGCGGGCCGCAGGGGTGGATGTCGCGGCGGTATCGGGATTCATGGCGGGGCTCCGGCTGGCTGCTTCGCTTGCGCTCATCACGATGACCGATCCAAATCATGAAGGTGATCGATTCCAATATTCTCAAGCGGGATGCGAGAGGATGACCGCACCACACTTTTACTCATCCCGCTCAAGACGTCGTAACCTCGCGCCTCGGCTCTGTCGAGCGGACCGCGTGGTTTCGGCTGTCCGCGGTCTGAGCGACGCGCACGCCGGGTTGACCGGAAGGGAACGCCCGCTATAGTCCGCCCGCTTCGCGGCTCGCCCTTTCGGCACGGCTCGCGATTGCCCCTGTGGCGGAACTGGTAGACGCGCTCGACTCAAAATCGAGTTCCGCAAGGAGTGCTGGTTCGATTCCGGCCAGGGGCACCACTCCTGTGAGTGTAACCGGATTGTTTTTTCCTGCTTCAGATCAGCGAAGCCACCGCCTCCAGCCCGATGATGCGCGCGAGCGCGCGTGCCTCGCGCTTCTGCTCCTCGCGCAGCCGCGACAGCAGCGGCTGGGCCGCAGCCTTGATCTGCTCGATGTCGGCCGGAATGAAAGCAGCCTGCCGTCCCGGCGCTGCACGCCGTTCATGGATTTTCCGGGCAACGTCGCGCAACGCGCTTTCCACGGCCGGCCAGTAGGGCTGTTGCGCTGCCGTCAATTGCAGCCGCTCCTTCAGCGCGGCGATCTGCATGTCGCTGAGCAGCGAATAGTTTTTTTGAACGAGCTGGTTGGCAAGCCTGGGCCGCGGACGCGGCAGCGGCGGCCCGTCGACCGGCGCAGCCGGCGGCAAAATCTCGGCATCGACAGAAACGTCCGTCGTAAACTCCTGCGCCGGCAGTTCAGCTAACGCCGCATCCTCGCCAGCGTCGCGGGCCGCGGTCTGCACCTGCGTCGCAACCGGAAGCCGGTCGGTCTTTCGCGCGCGGTTGGCCGCCGGTTCGACCTCGGCCGGTTCGGCTCGAACGGGCGGCGGGGGCGCTGCGGAAAACCGGACCATCAGAACGTTGCCGCGTCCGAAGACCCCCGCCAACGTCACCCCGGTGACGACGCAGCACGCAAGCGCCAGAACCGTCATCGTCCGCGTCAAAAAAGATCTCCGGGTCAGCCGACGAACGGCCGCCGATTGTCCTCACAAATCGATACGAATTAAGGCTTGCCCACGCAAGACGGGCGTTTCACGCCTAGATTTGACGCGTTTTCTTCACGCGAACCGAATACCATCCCCGGGTCAAGCCCGGGGACATGCTTCGCTCGAACGCGCTCTTGCCCGGAAGGCTTGATCGCATCAGCAAAGTGAGGTCCGCCTGCACCCGATCATGCCCTAAAACATTGAGCGGGCTCATGATCTTTTACCAAAACCGCTCACGCTTGGGCGCATCAGGCGTCAGGCCGCCAGAATGTAGGCGTTCTGAATGTCGGCGACGAGTTCTGATGCTTCCCAGATCGCGTCAGGCGGAATCGCGCTCATGCTGACGGTCCAGTTGGCTCCACTGCGGGTCTTGGGCGTGCCGACGACGTCGAAACGCACCTCCCGGCACAGCGGATGCCTGCCGAAGGCGGCGGCCACGCGAGCCTGCAGTTCGTTGATGGTCGCCGGGATTTTTCCGGCGCGACGTCGCAATCCATCGCTTTATGCCCGTTCCGGCCAGAATCTGACGGCGCTCGCAGCAGATGCATACCGATCCGGGAATCAAAAATGCCAAGTTATGGTTAATGGACCGTAAATTCGGGAACCCGTTTTTTTGGACGGGCACGGGGACGCGTCCGAACCAGCTGGCTCACTTGATCCGTTTGAGCTCCGCCAGCACCTCCTCGATGGTCGCGAACTCCGTTTCCACGGCCTGACGAACCAGCGTGTAACGTTTAGGGCCCTCCGGATCATCGGCATGGCGAACAACCAGCCCGAGTTTGAACGCCAGCGCCCTGGCCTGCCTGAATTTCTCCAGCTCCTCGTTGGTGGTCATGATATCCTCCGTGCTCCCTGAGCTGAAAGGTTCGTTTTTGTTCGTTGGAACTGTGGTCTCTCGTCCATCTATTCCAGCTCCGGCCTATCCATCAATGTCCCTAGATCAGGCGGAACGCGACCACAAATCCAAGGACGATCACGGCGGCGCCAATCGCCACCCACACGCCGAGCCGCTTCTCGATCTCGTGCCGGATGACGTCGCCATAACGATTGAGCAGCACCGCGACAATAAAGAAGCGACCGCCCCGGGCGATGATCGAACACAGGATAAACAGCCAGAGATCGTATCCGGCAAAGCCCGACGTGATGGTGACGAGCTTGTAGGGAATTGGCGTCAACCCCTTGCCGATGATGATCCAGGCTCCCCATTGCGCATAGGACTCGCGAAACGCCTCGACCTTGTCGCCCAGTCCGTAGAGCTGAATGAGCCACTGGCCCAGCGAGTCATAGAGCAGCGCCCCGATCGCATAGCCAAGCAGGCCGCAGGCAACCGAGGCGACGGTGCAGAGCGTCGCAAACAGCCAGGCGCGTCGCGGCCGCGCCAGCGACATCGGCAGCAGCATGACGTCGGGCGGCACGGGAAAGAACGAACTTTCCGCGAAAGCCACGGCTCCCAGGATCCATAGCGCGTAAGGCTTGTCGGCGGCGGCAATGCACCAGTCGTAAGTCCGTCTCAGCATGGCGCGATCAACCACCGCGCGGCCGATTTGTCCATGGCTGAGGGGAGGATTTCAGCGGCGCTTGGGTAACCGATATGGGGCCCCGAGCGCGACGATCGGTTTCGGCGACGGCCTTCCTGACGGCTTGAGCGGCTTATGACTTTGCCATGCGATGGGACGCGACCCGGGTCCGTCCTGAAGACGCGAGCACAGGTTCGGGATTGTCGCTTCGCTCGGCCATCCCAAGGGGGGCCCATGCGCAGAAAAACATAGGCGGAGCAAGGGGACCGGCATTTTGACAACGGCGCCTAAAGTGACGCCGGCCGCGACCGCAGCCGGCGTCTGTCGCCCTTCTCACTCGGCCTCAGTAGGGCACGTAGTATCGGGGACCGCCGTAGTAATAGCCACGGGGCGGGCCATAATATCCATATCCCGGGCCATAGTATCGGGGGCCGTAATACCCCGGGCCATAGTCATAATAGGCGTCACGGCGGGCCTGGCTGGCGGCGATCGCACCGACGGTGCCGATGATGCCGGCGAACGCGGCGGCGGCGGCGGCGTCCCCACCGCGTCGATAACGATAATGATGATGCCGGCGCGCCGCGCTGAAATCCGTGACCTCGCCGGAGGATCCCTTCGCCGAGGCCCCGCTGGAAGCGGGCGCGGAGGATCCGGCGAAAGACGGACCGGCTACTGTCAAGGCCATCGCTGCGACCGTCGCAACAACGAGGCTCCGGCCGATCGAAGATTTGAAGTTCCTGCGCGTCAACATCATCTGACATATCCTCTGCTGATGTTTCGGGCTGATGTTCCCGGCCGGTTTAGGCCATTCCCGAGATAACCCCTCGCGTCACATCGAGTTCCATAAGCGGAATGCAAGTCTCCCAGGCTGCGGCAAATCGTGGCGGTCATCGCGCGTTCAGGTTATCTCTGTTAGACTTTTCACTCTGAAACTTGCGGGCGTTCGCGCGAAATCCCGCAACCTGTCCATTGCTGTCATAATCCCCATGCAAGCCCGTTCGATGCGTCCTTTCTGGTTTGTCCTGCTGGTGCTCCTGGGCACGGCCGGCGTCGCGCGCTTCGGCCTCGCGGACAGTCCCGCCAACGCCCTCGCGCCCACCCAAATCGAGTTGTCGCTCGATCGCCCGATAGACGCCGCCGTCGCCCCCATCGTGCTGGCAACGACCAGAGGATTGTTCCGCGCCGAGGGCCTGAATGTCACGACGACCGCCGCCACCGACACGGCCGACGCCATTGCGCGCGTCGCGGTCGGCACGAGTCAACTGGCGCTCGCCGACATCAATGCACTGATCCGCTTTCGTGACGAGCCGGGCGCGCCGCGGGTCAAGGCGGTGTTCGTGCTGTTCGACAAGGCGGCCTATGCCTTCATCGCGCGCAAGAGCCGGGGCATCAACGCGCTTGCCGACATCGAGGGCAAGACGGTCGGCGTCACCGACGGCGACTTGTCGATAAGGCTGTGGCCCGCGCTTGCCCGTCGAAACAAATTGCCGCTCAAAACAGTGAAACTGGCTCAGGTCGGTCCCGCCGTTCGCGAGCCGATGCTCTCGGCGGGCCAGCTCGACGCCATATCAGGCCTGTCATATCTGTCCGGGGTGGACCTGCGCAATCGTGGCATCCCGGCCGACGATCTCACCGTCCTGCGATTTGCCGACTACGGCTGCGCCGCCTACGGAAAGGTCCTGATCGTCAACCCGGATTTCGCCGCCGAGAAGCCGGATGCGGTCAAGGCGTTCGTGCGCGCGGTGATCGCCGGTTTGCGGCTGACCATCAAAGCGCCCGAGCAGGCGGTCGACGATGTCGTGGCCCGGATGGATAACGGATCGCGCGCTGTCGAGCTGGAGCGCCTGCGCGCGGTGCTGAGCGACAACGTTCTGACCAGCGAGGTCAAGCACAGCGGCATCGGGGCCATCGACCCGGTCCGGTTCGAAACCGCGCTCGACCAGATCGCCGAAGATTTCAAATTCCGCCATCGTCCGACCGCCGCGGACATCTTTGACGACAGTTTTCTGCCGCCGCCCGGCGACCGCAAGATCACGCAGGCCGAATAACACCGGCAGAAGCCGCTATATCCCCTCCCCGATCCCTGAGTAGAATGCCAGGGTCTTTCCCCTCCGGCGCGTTCCTCATTCGCGTCGCCGGGCTGCCGCCGTTGCAATCCGCCAGAGCATTGTCCAATGTCGATGGTCCGCCTTTATACGCGCGTTCTTGAATTGCTCGGCAAGGAAGCGCGGCTTGGCTGGATCCTCGCCGCGGCCAATTGCCTTCTGGCCGGTGCGCAGTTCGCCGAGCCCGTGCTGTTCGGCCGCATCGTCGACGTCCTTTCCGGCAATCCCGCCGCCGGTCCTTTCGGAACGACTTCGACGTCGCCGTGGCCGCTGCTGGCGGTCTGGGTGGCGTTCGGCCTGTTCACCATCCTGTGCGGCGTGATCGTGGCCTTGCAGGCCGACCGCCTTTCGCATCGCCAGCGGCAGGCCGTGCTGACAGACTATTTCGAGCACATCCTGCAACTGCCGCTGTCCTATCACGCCGGCACGCATTCCGGCCGGCTGATGAAGGTGATGCTGCAGGGCACCGACGCGCTGTGGCGGCTGTGGCTCGGCTTCTTCCGCGAGCATTTCGCGGCGATCATGTCGCTCGTGGTGCTGCTGCCACTGTCGCTCTATATCAACTGGCGGATGGCGATCGTCTTGTTTGCGCTCTGCATCGTGTTCACGATGCTGACGACGCTGGTGGTTCGCAGAACCTTCGACATGCAGAACGAGGTGGAGACGCATTTCAGCGATCTTTCCGCGCGCGCTTCCGACGCGCTTGGCAATGTCGCGCTGGTGCAGAGCTTTGTGCGCGTCGATGCCGAGGTGCAGGGCCTGCGCTTCGTCGCCGACAAATTGCTGGCGGCGCAGATGCCGGTGCTGTCGTGGTGGGCCGTCGTCACCGTGATGACGCGCGCCTCGACCACCATCACGATTCTGGCGATCTTCGCCGTCGGCATCGCGCTGAACCAGAGGGGAATGACGTCGGTCGGCGAGATCGTGATGTTCGTCAGCTTCGCCACCATGCTGATCCAGCGACTCGAACAGGTCGTCTCCTTCATCAACAGCGTTTTCATGGAAGCGCCGCGGCTCAATGAGTTTTTCAACGTGCTCGACGCCGTTCCCGCGGTGCGCGACCGTCCCGACGCCGTCGACGCCGGGCGGCTGCAGGGCCTCGTTGAATTCAGCGACGTGTCGTTTACCTATGACGGCAAGCGGCCCGCGGTGGAGAACCTTTCATTCGTCGCATTGCCCGGCCAGACCATCGCGCTGGTCGGCCCGACCGGCGCAGGCAAGTCCACCGCCGTCACCCTTTTGCACAGGGCGTTCGATCCGCAATCCGGCGCCATCAAGATCGACGGCATGGACATTCGCGGCCTCACGCTGGCCACGTTGCGCCGAAACATCGGCGTGGTGTTTCAGGAGCCGCTATTGTTCGACCGCTCGATCGCGGAGAACCTGCGCGTCGGCAAGCCCGACGCCACCGCGGAAGAAATGCGGCTCGCGGCCGAACGCGCCCAGGCGCTGGACTTCATCGAACGCGGCGAGAAGAAATTCGACACCCATGCGGGAGAGCGCGGACGCATGCTGTCCGGTGGCGAGCGGCAACGGCTGTCGATCGCCCGCGCGCTGCTCAAGGATCCGCCGATCCTGATCCTGGACGAAGCGACCTCGGCGCTGGACGCCGTGACGGAGGCCAAAGTCAATGCCGCGCTTGACGAGGTGATGATAGGCCGCACGACCTTCGTCATCGCGCATCGGCTATCCACCATCCGCAACGCCACCCGCATTCTGGTGTTCGAGAACGGACGCGTGATCGAAAACGGAACCTTTGACGAACTCGTGGCGAGCGGCGGCCATTTCGCCCAGCTCGCGAAAGCGCAATTCATGATCCCGGCAGGTTCCCCCAGCGTCGAAATTCGGCCCCTTTCGTCGGGGAATTAAGCAGCGACCTACTGTTCCCGCTTGCCGAGCCGGTATAGGCTGGGGCCGCCGCGACCGACGGCGCCGGACACGCTTGAAACCCAAAAGCAGGCCTCCTTGCAAAGGCGGGTCTCAGAAGGACCGGAGCGATCGTGCATTCTTTCATTCTCCTGCTTCGCAAATCCATCGCCCTGTCCCGCGCATTGTTGCCGGCCTGGATGGTGCTCGCGGCCGGATTGATCGTTGCGGTCGCGCCGGTGCGCGCGGCGCACGCCGCCGAAGCGCATCTGCTGATCGAAGCCGACACCGGGAAAGTCCTGGAAGCCGAGAACGCCACCTATCCCTGGTACCCCGCATCGCTCACGAAATTGATGACCGCTTACGTCACGCTGATGGCCGTCAAGCAGGGTCGCATCACGCTCGATACGCTGTTCACGGTGTCGCCGACCGCGGCCGCCCAATCGCCTTCGAAGATGGGCTTCCGGCCGGGCACGCAGGTCACCGTCGACAATGCGCTGAAGATGATGATGGTGAAATCGGCGAACGACATGGCCGTGGTGCTCGCGGAGGGCGTTGGCGGTTCGATCGATGGCTTTTCCGCCGAAATGAACGCCGCCGCGCAGCGGCTCGGCATGACGCAGACCAGCTACGTCAACCCGAACGGGCTGCCCGCCGACGGCCAGATCACCTCGGCGCGCGATCTCGCCATTCTCGCACGCGCGATCATTCACGATCTTCCCGAGTACGAATATTTCATGCACATCCCCTCGATCCGCTACGGCCGCAGGGTGACACATAACTTCAACAAGCTGATCGGGCGCTTTCCCGGCGCCGACGGCTTCAAAACCGGCTTCATCTGTGCGTCCGGCTATAATCTGGTCGGCTCGGCCACGCAGAACGGCAAACGCCTGATCGCGGTGGTGCTCGGCGCGTCGTCCGGCACCATGCGCGCGGTGCGCGTCGCGCAGATGCTGGAGCGCGGCTTCGCCAACAACACGCTGTCATGGCTGCGCCCCGCGCTCGGCACGGTTGACAATCTGGCGCCGATCGCGGCCACGCCACCCAATCTGCGCGACGAGATGTGCGGCCCCAAACGCAAGCACCCCGCCAGCGACGAGGATGACGATGTTGCAGCCAACACGACGACGACCGGCGCCGCCGTGATGTCGTTCTTCGCGACCGGCGTTCAGCCGCCGGCCTTGCGTCCGGTGGACATGATCGCTGCCGCGCCTGCCCCGTCGGATCCGGTCATCGTCTATACCGGACCGACACGAACCGGCGCGGCCATCGCCGCCGCCGCCGAAGCCGATGCGGCGCGCGACGCTCCGCCAAAAGCCGGGAAGCGCAGCAAGATCGCCCACGGCAAGCCCAACGGCTCGCTCGCGGCCAAAACCGAAGCCAAAACCGAAGCCGCCACTGATACGAAAGCCAAACACCGCGCCTCGGTGACGATCAGACCCAGCGCGACCGCGAAGCCATCCGCAGCCCAGGGGGATGGCGCCAAAGCCGCAAACGCCAAGCCTGCGAACGCAAAGGCTGCAAACGCAAAGGCTGCGGACGCCAAGGCTGCTCCCCTCAAGGACGTCCACGCCAAAAGGGTGCGCGCCAAGCAGACTGCGGCCGGTGCAGCCGCCAAGCCGAAGCCGGCGGA
>JBIQHO010000526.1:0-1650 GCA_044508545.1 Bradyrhizobiaceae bacterium
CTCAACCGATGGCGTTCGCATCCGCTGGCGCAACGGCGACGGCCGCGTGACGGCTGATGTCGTCGCCGCGCTCGCGGCAGAAAAGGCGGCCGTTATCGACTTCCTGACCGGCAAGCGGCGACCGAAAGCCGCGCCGCCAAAATCCGCCACCGTGGCGGGTTTCGAGCCTGACCTTCGCCGCGACCTGAAACTTGATCCCGTTCCGCAGTCCGGCGATCCCGAAGCCTACGCCGAAGCCCTGCGCGTTCACGGCCCCATGTCCTACGGCATGGCGATGCGCGTTCTCGGCTGGGGCGGCACGCGGGCAGGGCAGGCCGAAACGACGTTGCGCGCCGCCGGCTGCATCACCCTCAACAATCACGGCAGGGCCGTTCTGACAGGAGCGCAATCATGAGCACCGAGACCGATCACCTCACCGTCACCGTTGCCGATCTGCGCGAAGCCGCCGTGCGTATGGCCGCCGCCTGCGCCGAGCGGCACGAAGCCATCCGCGCGCACCTCGACGCCGATCTGGCCGTAGCCGCCAGAAACAAGTCGGGCATGGCGGATGGGTACTGGAAGCCCGTACACGCCGCGCGGCTGAAAGCTCTGGCGGCGAGCGCGGTTCTGGCTGCGCTGATGGAAGTTACCGAAGAATGCCGGCCGTTGGCGGCGCCTTAGCGGCTCGTGGGTTGTGAGGGCTGAGGATGGATCTGCTTCAACATTTGAGCGAGGGCAGCATTCACCGCGTGCATGAGCGCAATCGCTTCATGGACAGTTTCGATTGTTTGATCTGGATGGATAAGCGGGTTTCTATGTAGCTTGGTTAGGTCTTTGAGCGACGAAATCACCATGGGGTCGCCAATGCCGTCCTGCTCCATCTTGTGAAGAATGCCGCCCATCGAGGACTTTGCCGGATATTGGGAGGCTGGCGAAACGGCCGTCCAGTATTCTCGGAAAACAGCTTCGTTCGCACGATGGAAATGATAGGCAGCCGCGGTCGGAAGCTCGAATGCAATGCACCTCGTGCCTGCACGTATGTCGGGAATTGCGGCCGGAACCTTGCTGGCCAGGTCGGGGGAAAACACCTCCTCGCCCCGCTCGATGAGCTTTTCAATATCGTACCCGCCCTTGCTGTCCACGTAATAGACCGGCAGGCTTTCAAATTCAGACGATATGATCGGGAGCAGATTGTCGGATGCGACCGAAAGATTGGTCGCATTGACAAGGTCCAGGTCTCCGCGAAGTTTCATATTCTCGTTGCCGTAGGTGTAGGCGGCCTCGACGTATCTCAAAAGTTCTTCGATAGGTTTTTTGGAAGCGCGCAACTTCAGGTCGTCACGCTTCAAATGATCGGCGAGAACGTGCCTTGCAAGGCCAAGGATGCGGTCCGCATCCTGCCATGTTGTGCCGCCGCTACCGATCTTGGCCCCTTTCAGAAACCTGATGGCGTGGACCATCCCGCCCAAATGGAAAACTGGTGACACGTTAAGTCTTCGCACAACACCCTTCCTTCCGCCCCACGGCGGGGCGCTTATCGCGTCACCAGATTGACCTGGAGCTTGGTGCCGGTCGCCTCGGCATAGCGGCGCAGCGTGGATAGGGACGGGGATACGCCGCCACCCTCCAGTCGGGCAACGGCAGACTGCGTCGTGCCGATGCGCTTCGCCA
>JBIQHO010000093.1:0-11259 GCA_044508545.1 Bradyrhizobiaceae bacterium
CAGACGCACGGCGCGGGGAAGAGACGAAACACCATGGGGCAGACAGATATTCCTCTCGATCCAGTCCGAGAGTTTCAGCCGCGGGGGCGGCCGCAGGGCGGCCAGGGCGCGCCGCTCGATGCCGTCCAGCGTTGCCTGCCATTCAGCGCCGTCAAGCATCGGACGTGCCAGCCAGGTCGTCCAGCGCGGCACGCAGTTCGCCGTCGATCACGCCGACATCATGAACCGTGAGGTGCGTCAATCGCTGTCGCACCCGCGACGGGACCGCCAGCACCTTTGAACGGATCCGGCGCAGGACGTCCGCCCATCGCGCCTCGACCTCGCTCGCCGACACCAACTCGCGCCGAAGGGCGGCGTTCTTCAGCGACATGTTGTCAGCCTGTTCGCGCGCCAGGCGATCTCGCTCGCTGACGGCTGCGGGCCGCTCGAACGAAAACTTGCCTTGCGGCTGGGCCGCACTGCGGCGCGGGTCGATATTCTCCGAAATCCACTTCTTCCCCCACGCGAGGTCGATACGGCCGTCGGCCTCGACCGGCAGACCCTGCTTGATCATCTGCGAGATGCGCCCCGGCGACAGGTTCACCAGGCTGGCGAATGCGGACTTGGAGAGCCGGCGCGGCTCGCCAAGAGGACGTTCCGGATCCGAGCCGCCATGGACGCTCAACATAATCGACCTCTATTCGTGATCAGGCCGCAAAATTCGCTCGATCCGATCGACCAGCTCCTGCACAAACTGTTCCCCTTTCGGGCGAGCGGTTTCGGCGGCGTTCTCGTCTCGGCCGCGAACCGTGACGCCGGCGCTTCGAACAGCCGCGAGGACTTGGGCGCGGTCGGTTCGTCCAGCCAGAAACAGCGCCAGCAGCATGGAAAAGACTGATTCCGAGACCTCCCGCCTCAGCTCGAGGTCTGCGATGCGCGCCGACAAGGAAGCGATCGTCCGTTCCGTGTCGTCCATCCTTTCCGACAGAGGATGCGAGAGCGGCAGCCGCTCGCCAAGCTGCCGCGAGGGATCGGTCAGGCCGTAAATGTCTCGCACCGGAATTGCGCCTTTATCGAACATCGGAATCACTCCTTTGAGAATCCGGGGATCATGGACCGTATGCGATTCCCGCCGACGACGCCGACGCATCCGGGGAGGAATGCCCGGCCGATCCCGGCCCGTTGCCGCCGCCCTGTAGTGAACCGACCACCCTGATCACGCGATCCAAATCACTCTTGATTTTGAGCAACCCGGTCCCGTCCTCGATGGTAATCTTTCCATTCAGCTCGCCACCGACTGTGCCCTGTACGTCCACCTTGGTTGGGCCGGCATCGAGTGGCTGAACAGGCGGCATTGCTGGCGTCGTCGTCCTGCCGCGTGGGTCTGGCCTGGGAATTCTATGTGACGTTCCGGGCGGTAATGGCTCAGACGGCATAATTTGATCAGCACGGACCTTCTCAGCCTCTGCGTCTTGCAGTTGCCTGATTTCCTTGTCGGTGAAGATCGGAGGAAGATCGCTGCCGTGCAGAGCGGCGCGGCCGGCAACCAGGTCAAACCGCTTCATGCGCCATTCTCGAAGTAGCGGATCATCGCGTAAACGATCTTCAAGAGGCTTTAACTTCTTCTCGCCATGCAGCCTTTGCCACCATGACGGCTCGATCTTCTTGCGCTCCGCCTCTTCCTTCTGCCGGATTTTCTCGTCCAGTTCCCGGATCTGCGGCTCGATTATTTCGCGTTTCCGTTTGTCAGCCTCGAACTGAGCACGCTTCGCAGCCGGCAGGTTCTTGATCCGAGATCCTTCCTCGAGGTGCTCCGAAACCCAATCCATGGCTTTGGCGGCGCCGGCCGCTGCCATTGCCTTGCCGACACTCTCCTTCAGCCGGTCAAAGCTCTCCGACAGACGATTAACCGCCATCTGCGGGCGCTCCATGATCCGGTCAAAGTCTTTCATCGCCGATCCAGACGATGCCCTGACCCGCTTCATCACGTCCTGGAAAACATCCTTGAACGCGAGCAGTGCCCGCATGCCGCGGGCGAACTCCATGTCGGAAAATAGCTGTGGGATTTTCGATAGATCACCTTTCAAGGCTTTCTCAGTCAGTTCCGTAAACACACTCAACAAGTCACGGCCTTCGCTGCGCGCCGTCGCCATCTCCTTTCTAAGATCGATGCCGAATTTCTTGAACCGTTTCGCGGTCTCTTCGCTCTCCATCTTTGCGAAGATGTTGGCGACCGAAGATGCCGCCTCTTCAGTCGAGCCGGTGCCGGCGCGCACGGTCTGCAACATCGAGACGATGCGCTTCAGCCCTTCTTCCCCCTTGAGGCCGACTGCCGCTGCCGCGGGAGCGATCGAGGCCATATAGCGGGCCATATCCTTCAGTTCGAACTTTCCGGCCTTGCCGGAGGTCACCAGAACATCGAAGGCGGACTGCATCTTGGCGGTCGAGATACCAAGATTCTGCGTCAGGGCCAGCGTCGTCGTCGCCATGTCCTGCACCTCGGCGCCGGCCGCTTGAGCCGTCTTGGCGATGGCAGGCATCGCGGGCATCGCCTTGTCGAGATCAAGGCCGCCGGCGACCAGACTCTCAAGACCTTTTGCGACCTCATCGAACGATTTGCCGGAGACGTACGCCAAGTCGCGAACCGAAGCATTGAGTTTGTCGATTTCGCCTTTCGTGGCGTCTGCAGTGATACCGATGCGCGTCAGAGCGAGATCGGTTTCGGCATGTCGCTTTACCGCGCGAACTCCGCCAAAAACTGCTGCCGCGGAGCCGATCGTCCCGAGTCCGATCGGCGGCAGGATGGTCGGAAGGCCGCCTTCGCCACGTGACACGCCACGCGACCCGACCACGCTGGCCGCCGCCCTGCCTGCACCACCTGCTCGTAAAGCTGCACCCGTGACTCTGCGGTCCGCCGCATCCGCCGTCGCCATCAGTCCCCGGAGCCGACGCGACACGCGGTCAAATACCGATCCCGTCGCATCCTTGGCCGTTATGACCGCCTTTGCCTCAATAATTCTCATCGGCGAGCCTTTTTCTTGAACGCGATCGCACGTTCGAGCCAATGGAAAATCTGCGGTATGGTCATGCTTTCAACCGACAGGACATCAAAGCCGAGGTTAAATATCAGGATGTCGGCGGCGTTGAAGATGTCTCCGACGCCGCTGCTTTGAAAAAACTCAGCACCGCGTCCTTCAGCGCGAGTGCGTCACGGTAGTCGAGCTGATTTAACAGGAGTGCATCGAGCACATCCCCTTTGTCGTCCTGCACCAAGGTCCCAATGTATCGCTCGACGATGCCCATGTCCTCGTGAGGCAGGATCGCGCCATTGAACACGATCATGGCGGCCGGATCGCCAAAGGTCATGACGTCGGAATATTTCGGCGGTCGCAGGCGGACGATCTCAATCGTTCGACTGCCGTGCGCCCGTATCGGCTTATGAAGCCGGCAAACCCGCGATCCGTCCGGATCAATCGTGAATCGTTCTTTGATGTCAGCCATGATGTTGCCTTAAGATTCTAATCTTCGACATGGGGCGATCCTTGCTGCGATGCGAACACGCTGGTGAGGAGAGTGGTCATCCCAAGACCCGAAACAGTTCGTGCGCGATGCGGGCCGGCAGCTCGCGCTCGACCGTGGCGTTGAACGCCGCCTCCGACGAACCTGAGACCATCTCGGTAGGAATGAACAGGCCGGATTTAACTGCTTCGATCGGCAGCTTTCTCTTTCCCAGGCGAATAAAGACATGTCCGCCCATGTTCAGAGGCTTACGACCCAGAGCGGCTAGCGGCGGATGCCATGCTCTGCGTCGCTTAGCATCGGTGAATAGGCCGCCCTTGATGAAGGTGTGCGGATAGACCTGCCGCTTGCCCCAGGGCGCGGCGGTAACGCCCTTGCGCGTCTCGCGCGCCTTGAAGTACTTGAGGCGAATGTTGCCGCCTCGCGATTTAATCTCGTATGGGCTACCGTTCCAGGCTTGCTTCGAGGTCACGGCCTTGCGGATGGTCTTCATCGTCAATCCGGTTTGTTTGACAAGCACCCTCCGCATTTGGGTGCGAGCCTTGTCACCAGTGTGATTAACCGCACGAACGAGGGCTAGAGGCGCATTCTTGCCCGCGGCATGGAACAGGTTGCTGGCTCTGGCAATCGCAGTGGTATCGAACTGGATCGAGAGCATCTCGAATAAACCTCCGCTTGGGGAAAGATGCCGCTCCCGGTTTGTCGGGCCGGGAGCGGCGGGAGCGCTTGGGGACGCGGGGCAAGGAATCCGCGCGAGGATCTGCGCCGTGGGACATCACTCCCACCTCAGGCCATGCCCGGCGCGCCAAACTCTCGTTGGGCGGAGCGCGTCGGGCTTGAACGACCGGCCCGGGCCGCTATGCCTCCCGCCCAGATCAGATCGACAGACGAACCACGCCGGTCGCCGATGGATTGTCGGCTGCCGCGACCGCGTGTCCGATTCGGGCATTGGCGCCGGAGCCGTCGGACGTGGTGCAGACCGTGCCGTCCCAATAGATGACGGCGCCGAGCGTCCAGGCCTGCGCGCTGGTCTTGGGGAGCGTGAACACGCCCCGGGTCTGCAGCGCGACCTGCGCGCCGGCGCTGGCTGCGGTGCGTGCGACGCCGAACAGCGCGCCGACAAGAACGCCATCACCCGAATCCAGGTTGGCTGGCGCGGCAACGCTGACGACGTCGCCGGATTCCACAAAGTTTTTCATCACTCGAATCCTTTCGAGAAGGTGGGAAGGAAGGTGCTGACGCGGCGGCCTTGAAGGGCGGCGATCTCGCGGTCGATGGCGGCGATGGCCGCGGCCATTTCCTTGTCGGTCCGGAAAGTGACTTCCTGATCGGCAAAGCGCGCCTGCTTGATCCCGGCGTTCCGGTTCGCCACAAGTTGCGCCCGCTGCGCTTCAAGGTCCGCCAGCGTCGTCATCGTTATGCGCCCGCGTTCAGATACGCGCCGCGGAAGTCGATCGCGCCGACCGCGAAATCGAGTCCGGCCGCGACTTTCACAGCCTGCGTGTCGAAGTCACGCTCGGTGCGGACCTGCGGTCCTTCGGAGCCGCCGACATAGCCGTAAACGATCACCGGAGCGCTGCCCGCAGCCGCGAACACGTACCAGCGTTTATCGGTGATCTCGGCGTCGACGATCAGCTCGGCGAACTGGCTCCATACGTTGACGTCGCTGGCCTTGGTGGCCATGACAGCGGCAAGCAACTGACGGGCGGCGACCTCCTGTTGCGGGCCGACGACGAGGAATGCCGGCTGCAGGTTGAGCGCCAGGCCGTCGAGGGACTTTTGCCCTCGCAGCGCTGCAACCGCGAGGGCGACATTGGTGCCGTCGAGCACCGTGCCGGACGCCGCCTTGTTGACGTGGTCGGTGTGGAAAATCGCCTTGCCATCCGACAACGCGCCGTTGGCGAAAAGAACGCCATAGGCCTGCCGATTTTCGTCGACGGCGGCTCGTGTGGCAATCATGGCGGAGAAGTCCGACAGCGCCGACAGATCGTCATTGATCAGGGCCCGGCGGCCGATCGCAATGCCGGTGCCGAACTCCTTGGCCCGCACCTTCTCGGCGTTCTCGCTGATCGTGCCGTACTTGACCTCGCCGCCCTCGGCGATCTCCTTGAACGCCGGGAAATCGCCGACGCGCAGGAATTGATGATCCTTGAAGTCGACGAACGGCTTGCGAGCGGCCCACTTCCGATAGGTCGGCGCCGCCACCTGATATTGCGCGAGCAGCGCCTTGTTGGCGGCGTCGGACAACAAGAGCGGGAAATCGCTGGTCGAGTGCGCACCGATCGCCCGCTGCAGCAGCGCGTCCTGGTCGCGAACGTTCAGACGTTCGCCGGCGGCAACCGCAAGCTCGCCGACCATGTCCAGCACGCGGATGCCGCGATACGCCACCGCGCGCCCTTCCAGCTTGCAGGCGGCCGGCGCGATGCGATACGCCAGAGCATCGGCCATCGCCGAGCGGATCGCGATAGGGTCGGTGTTGTCATTTACGATGACGGCGCCGGTGCTGCGGATCGATGCGGCCGGACGGGATCGCTCCGCCATGGCGGCAAGCGCGGCGGTGCGTGCCGCGTCGAGCTGCGCCTCGGCGTCGATCTGACCGTTCGCCCAGGCGTCGTCCAGTCCTGCGGTGCGGGCAATCGAACGAATCTCGACATTGATTTGCGCACGCGTCATCGCCGCCGGCGCGGGAGGGGCGGTCGGAACCGCGGGCACGGCGGCCGGCGGTGTGGCGGGGATGGCAGGCGTGGTGGTGAGTTCGGGTTCCATTACAAGACTCCGCGTGGTTGCGGCCTGATCGGCCGGGATGGCGACAAGCGAGGCTTCGAGCAGTTCGAAGGCTGTCGCCGCCTTCTCCCGCCGTCTGGTTTTCGGGTTGATGCGCTCGGCCCACGCCGTGACGCGATAGCCGATCGAGACGCCGAACCGCGTCCCGTCGTCCAGTTCGGCCGCGATGCGCTGAGCCATCGGCGCATGACGCGAAAGCCGCGCAGTGCCGACCAACTCGCCGCGCGCCAGGCGCACGTTGCTCACTTCGCCAAGTCTCGCATCGAGGTCGAAACGATTGTGGGTATTCAGCAGCGGCAGCACGGGAGGCGCAAAGGCTCCGCGCAGTTCGAGAATCTCGTCATACGGCCCCGACCCGTCGTAACGCTCGACGGCGCTGCCGACCGACAGCACCAGTTCGAACGTGCGTCGCTCGGCGTTCCACGACGACGCGCGTATGGGCGCTTCGCGCGTCAGCATGGCCGGCGCTTCACTGCTGCGCGTTAGCATTGACAAGTTCCTTGCGGTTCGGATTGGTGAATGTGAGGCCGAGCGAAGCGGCCCGCTGATTGTCGGCGGCGATCTCGGCATCGAGGGCTTCGATATCGACGCCGCGGCTGGTGACAGCCTCGCGGCGCGACATCAGACCGCCTTCGATGGCATCGAGTTCGGCCTGCACATCCTTGGCCGGATCGACCCAGGCCTGTTTCGGCGCGATATGTTTCACCGGCAAGGCAGCTTCCACCGTGCCACTAACGCGGCCGGACAACACCTCAATCGCCGCCCAGCGTCGCCACACCGGACGCAATGCCTGGAACGCCACGACGCTATGCTGCAGTGCCTCGACGCGGCGCCGCCATTCGACCAGGCCGGCGCGGATTGACGAGTAATTGACGTCCGACAGATCGCCGGTGAGCACGGCGGCGGGCACACCGAGACCGACCGCGATTTCACGCTCGGTGATCTTCGCGAAGTCGATCACTTCCTCGCCGATGCCCGCCGGCGTCGAGAACCTGACGTCCTGTTGCGGATCGAGAAACTTGATCGTGCCGGGCTCGAGGCCGCCGACGAGATTGCCGCGCGGATCCGTCGCGCCATCGAACGGCGCGGCGGTGCCGTCCGTTGTCGTGACAAAGGCGGTCAGCATCGCCGCGACCTTCTGGCGGACAAGCTGGGCGTCCCGCCACGAATCGAGATCGCCGAGGCGCAATATCACGGGCGCGAACCACGAAACGCCGCGCACCTGTCCGGGCGCTTCCGGCCGGAACAGATGAACCACCTGGTCGGCCAAGATCCGCGTCGGGGTCAGCGCCAGGCGCGAGAACGGCATGCCCGGGCGTTCCGGCAGAATGTGATAGGCGACCCGATTCCCTTCTGCATCAAACTCGACGCCCTGGACGATGCGTCCGCCGCCCGCGAGATCGCGCGACAGACTGGCGTCGACCTGCTCGGCGTCGATCAAGCGGACGCGCAGACCGCCGGCCGATGTGACCAGCAACGCGAACGCCTCGCCGTCGACCACCATGCGGCGGACCATGATCGCCTGCAGGCCGTAGAAATCGGTCAAACCGTCCGCGTCGGCGTCATCGGTCCAGTTTTCGAAAGCGAGGTTGAGCGCTTGTCGGACAGGTTGATTCGCATGCGAGGATTGCGGCTTGATGCCTGTGCCGATCAGGGCCGAGACCCAGGCTTCGACGCCGGATGCCGCCAGCGCATTGTTCGC
The DNA here is from genome assembly GCA_044508545.1 of Bradyrhizobiaceae bacterium. Lineage (GTDB taxonomy): Bacteria > Pseudomonadota > Alphaproteobacteria > Rhizobiales > Xanthobacteraceae > Nitrobacter. The sequence goes on from JBIQHO010000093.1 coordinate 7,985, forward strand.
CGCAAGATACCGCGCCCGTCGCGCCAGAGGTCCGCGCGCCTGATGCATCGCCGACAGGATGATGGGCATGTCCGATGCCCCGCGCCATCGACGGCCGCCGGCGGCACCTTCGTATCCGAATGAACGGGTCACGATCGCGCGAAACATGCGCTTGAAACCCTGGGGGATCACTGTGGCTCTCCGCGTTTGCGGCTCGTCAGGCTGAATACTGTTCGCGTGGAAGAACTGTCAGGAAGGACCTTGCTGATCTCGAAGACGTCGCCGGTCTTCAATCGCGTGACGCGATCCCCCTGCCGTGCCGCCCATGCCAATAGGCGGCTGTCGACCGAGATGCATGGATTCGTGATGTCGACCCGCTGGGCACTATCGTCTGCAAAGGGCGGTCGACCCTGAGGGTAGGTCGACGTCGACGGCGCACAAAATACAGCCTTGACCGAAAACAATGCTCGCGATGTGTCGGCAATCCTCGGAGAGTTGACATCGCTGCCGGTCTTCATGGCGATGATCTCGAAGGCCTCGCCGAAAACCGTGTCGATCGCGGCGGACGCCGTGACGGCGGCAAGCTCGAACGGTGTCGACATCAGCTTTCCCTGCGGCTGACTAAAATTTTAGCCCGCTCATCAGGTGCGCTGAACACACTGCGCCGCAAGGGTTTTCGGCGCGCGCCCGCGTTTTAGTTTTTCCGATGTTTTCCGATCTTTTCCGCTGATGGATGCGAGGGATAGTTTTCCACATGCATCAGATGTCAGCGCCGCTTCGAGCCTCGGAGATACTCGCACCTCAACTTAGTTCGTTGTCGAATCAGTGCTGTTCCTGATCGGTACAGCACTCAGACTGCCTACCTGTTCCATTGAGGAACGGGTAAAGCACATGCATGTCAAGCGATCGAACCCGGGGATGTGCGCGGCAAGCGGCGGGCTCGCTAGCATCGAGCAACCCGTTCCGAACAAGAACAGGCTGCGGAGCGCGCAGCCACAAAAGAATTGTTCGGATGAAGAACAATTCTGGCTATTGGCACAGCCACGCGCAGATCGAGCCAACGGGCCATGCGAAACTCGCATGCTGAGCCGCTTTCCGCGCTTTTGGTTTAGCTATCAAAATGGCTTCAGCGACTGAAATCCCGGGTGGCACTAGCCCCGCGTTCCGGAAGGCTTGGGAAGGACCCAAATTCCATCCGAAAACCGGTCGCGACCGACCGGCTTTCAGGCCTGTTCAGCAGATTGCGTGGAGAATTCTTTAGCGGTTTAAGCGCCCGCCACACGCGAGGGCGTTGCGATATGTCTCAGGCCCAGCCCGAACGTTCCATTGCGATGCCCCTTGCGGCGCTTCCGCCTGCGAAAACGTTTCTGTTTTAGTACTTCTGGTCTTCAACGCGCTCACCAAATTCAGAGAATTGGACCCACCCCGGCCATACCACGGTCGCGCTCGACCACGCTCGATCCAGATCAGCCATTCGCGCGAGACAACCTTGACGATGTTAGGTGCGTTTCGATCTCGTGCGATGCGAACTTCCTCGACACTAAGGTGCCCGAGTCGCCGCGCTTCATGCAGCGTCGTCTGCACAGTCGTTCGGCAGACGCCGGCCCTCGACGCGATCGAGCCGATCGCAAGTTTGCAGACGCCCCCGTTCTTCACTTCGCCGGCGATGACGCAAAGAACAGCGGTTTGCCCTTGCGTGTATGCGCAGCGGAGTTGCGGCGGCAGCACGTTCGAACCGCCGAGCAGCCGTCGGCGGTCTCGTGCAGCCTGCCGCTCCGGTGAGCGGGCGCGCTGGCGAGGGATCGATCGACTAGCACGCCGCTTCGCTGCCTGGACGCGCGGCGCATCCGGAATGCTGTCAGCATCTACGCCGCGAGCCGCGCAAAGGGCGAGAAAGTTCGCCTGCGGATTGGCGAGCGTGCTCATTGCTCGCCCTCGTCAAGCAGGCCGGCATCCTGGGCAACGTTCAAGGCGACCGCAAGCGCTGTTGCGAGCGGCGCCAGGTGTTTGACTGACACAGTAAGGCCGGTTCGGCTCGGTTTGAGATCATCGCCGTCGCGATACCAGACCCGGATACCAACGATGTGCCGGCCGTTGTAATGGTCGAGTTCGACCCGAATAACTTCGCGCTTGTTGCGGTCCCACTGCGAGATGATGCGTGGGAATGTGTGTGTCGCATCCCCTTGTTGCGCGTTTTGCTTTTGCGTTATAACCCCTTGATCTACTTGGGGGGTGTTGTCGGGGGTTTTGTGCCCAACGTCTTGTGCAGATTGAGAACCGTCGAGCTTCCCAAGCTGCATACGAGGGTTCGATTCCCTTCGCCCGCTCCAATCCAAATCACGATAAATCAGGTGTTTCTTGGTTTTTTCGACACGTAATTCTGCGCGATTTTGTAAACTCCATACAACGCTGGTACAACTTTTGCCTTTTTGACCCTAGAATCGACCCGTATGTCGCTCGCGGCCTGCAGTGCGTCGGCGAAACTTAGGGTTTCTTTTGCAGCGTGACCTGCGTGAAGGTGCCGTTCTTCTTGGAAACGCGCACCGTGAAGTCGTTTCCGATCGTCGGCACCGAATACGTGACAACGTACGCGTCGTTGTCGGCTGCCATTCCCGTGAAGTGAATCCGGTCAGTCGTGAGATTCGTTTGCTTGGCAACGAAGTCGGCGGCGGCGGCGACCGCGCTCTCGGGCGTCGCCGACGACGTGAAGAGACGGTTCACCGCGAAAGTCACCGTGCCGATCAAGACCACAAAGAGCGCGAGGATGACGACGCGCGCATGATTGCGGACGCCTTTCGAGTATTCGGTCACTTCGTCGTTCCGAGTAACTTTTGCAGTGACCGTCAACAGGTTGGCGTAGGCGGACAGGCCCATTATGGCGAAAGCCACCACGAACATTAGTCCGGCGCCGGCGCACAGCAGCACCCACTTCGAGAAGGTATCGCTCGGGACGCGCGAGGGATCCATGAAGAGAGCCGCGACGCCGCCGATGCCTGCCAAGCCTAGCGTGAGCGTCTGCTTCAGAAACTCGAAGCGGCCTGAATTCGCGTCGATGGTATCCTTGAGCGGTGATGGAGGTGGCGCCTCTGCTCCGTTCGACATCGCCGCCTCAGATGGGCCAACAGGAACAACCGAAAAGGCTCTGCCAGCGACTGGTGTGCTGGAGGACGAAGACCCCGCCGATCGTCTGCTGCTTCTTTTCCGCCTTGTCGCGGGTTTGCGCCTGTTCCCAGAGGTACTTCAGAAATGCCGGCATCAACTCGACGACCCGCCCCCTTAGGGGGCCTCGGTCCGCG
>JBIQHO010000527.1:0-1649 GCA_044508545.1 Bradyrhizobiaceae bacterium
GACGCCATAGACGACCTTGATCGGCGCCGGAAGTTTGGTGCGACTCTCGATCTTGCGTCGTAGACGGCTGACGATGGCATCCAGATGGCGGTTGTCGAAACTCGCTTTTGGGCGCGTGAGAGTCTCCACCAATTCCTCGCGTTGACATACGCCACCTTTATGGCTGCATAGAATGTTCATGAAGGCGAATTCTGCGGCCGTCAATTTGAGGGAGTGTTGGTTGGGCGCGGTCAGCTGCCAATTCGTGATGTCGAGCACCCATCGATCATCCTGGCTGCTCGGTGAATCGGTCAAATCGCCTGTTCGCCGCAAGAGGCTTCGGACCGCTGCTTCGATCTCGCGCAATGTGCTGTGCTTGACGAGGTAGATGTCCGCGCCGCTATTGAAGCCTCTAATGCGGTCGTCGCTGTCGCCGAGCGCGGTCAACATGATGATGCCGCACGCATGGGTGCTTCGAATTTCCGTGGCGAGTTCGAAGCCGTTTCCGTCCGGCAGTCCGACATCGAGAATGATGACGGCGGGCGGATCGCCCTCCGCCAGCGCCTGACGCAATGCGTGTGCCGTTGCCGCGGTGGCCACTGAAAAGCCGCTCAGTTCCAGGAAGCCGGCCAGATCTTTGCGCAGCCGAGGCTCGTCCTCGACGATCAGAATATGTGTCACGCCATCATTCCCTCTGGCACCAGGGGCTGGGAGGTTTCGATCGAGGATGGCATCACCACGATAGCTGTTGTCCCGCCCTCCACGTTTGAAAACAATCGCAACGTGCCGGCATGATAGGCCAGAAGCTTGTGTGCGCTGTAAATTCCAAGGCCCGTACCCGCCGTCGCCTTGGCGTTGGACGCTCGGAAGAAGCGGCGTCCGATCCTGCTGAGTTCGCTCTGGGGGATGCCTATACCGCGATCGCGAACCTCGATTACAACCGATCCCAGTTCTTCCTTTGCGCAGATATGGACCGGCTGATCTTCCTGCGAGTATTTGAGAGCGTTGTCGATCAGGTTGATGACAACAGTCGTCAGCATGTCGGGATCGGCGCAAAACGAAACCGTTTCGTCCTCCATGACGAAGCGCAGGCGTTCGCTGCGCTTCGTCATTTCAAAATGCAACTGCACGTCTCCGATGATGGACTGGATCTGCACTGTTTCCGGCTGAAAACTGTTTTCCCGATCGTCCGTCATGAACCGGTCGATAAGGGAAAACAGGCGATTGAGCGCCTCGCCGATGCCTGAGAGCCGTTCGTGTGTCGCCTCTGGCGATCTATCGCCGACAAGGCGGATCATCTCGACGGCGTTGCGTATAACCGCGAGCGGCGTCCGAAATTCATGGCTGACGACGCGCATGAAGTCGGTCTGCTCTTCGCGCAACGAGCGTTCTCTGTCGAGGCTCGTGCTCAACCGGTCTTCCAGCTTTCGTCTTTCTTCGACTTCCCGCAGCAAGGCTTCGTTTTTCTCACGCAGGTCGGCGGACAATCGTGAACTGACCATAAAAAGCAGGCAGGCAAAGAGCGCGATCAGGAACAGCGTGCCCTGCAGGAGATACCAGGCATTGCGGTCGGCGAGCACAGGAGCGCTCTCGAAATCGGATGGCAGCCGATATTCGATGACGCTCTGGACGATGCTTGCAAACATGTACTCGGCCAGCACGCCGATAGT